>NZ_VMLI01000001.1:0-161017 GCF_013276625.1 Streptococcus sp. 9903
TAACGAGATGTTTGGGGATTTTTATACTACATTATTCCCCAAATATAAAATAGGTGAAAAATTTGAAGTTTCTAGTGGAAGTACACCATCAAGAGATAATAAATTATATTGGGATAGCGGAACGATTAATTGGGTAAAAACAACTGAGGTAATAAATAGAGAAATTACGGAAACTGAGGAAAAAATTACAAAATTTGCTTTAGAAAATACATCTCTTAAACTTTTTCCAGTTAATACAATATTAATTGCTATGTATGGTCAAGGACAAACAAGAGGAAGAAGTGCAATCCTCAAAGTTGAATCTACTAGCAACCAAGCATGTGGGGCTATATTTCCAAATAAAATAGACAATCCAGTTTTTATTTGGCATCAATTAATGCTAAGGTATAGCGAATTACGAGAACTTGGACGAGGAGGAAATCAACCTAATTTAAACGGTCAACTGATTAAAAATTTTGAACTGATTTTCCCCCCACTAGCCCTCCAAAATGAGTTCGCAGACTTTGTAGCCCAAGTCGACAAATCACAATTTGCTTGTGAGATAGCTATAAAAGTGTGGAGAAATAGCTTGAAATTTAGTATAATATAGCTAAACTATTTGTTTAAAGTGAGAAAAAAATGGGAAATTTTAGCTTTCTTTTAAAAAATGACGAATATGAATCTTTTTCAAAACCTTGCATTGAAGCTGAGAATATGATTGCTACATCAACTGTGGCTACTGCCTTTATGGCGCGTCGTGCTTTAGAGCAGGCTGTCCATTGGATATATAGTCACGATTCATATTTAGAAGCTCCCTATCGTGCTACTCTATCTTCTTTAGTATGGGATGATGATTTTAGGGATATCGTAGATTCTGAACTCCACAAGCAGATAGTTCTGTTGATTCGGTGGGGAAACCATGCTGCTCATGGTGGTGAAATTAAGGAACGAGAAGCTATTTTAGCTTTGCATCATTTGTATCAGTTTGTTAATTTTATCGATTATTGTTACAGCAATGAGTTTGTGGAGCGTTATTTTGATGAGAAGTGCTTACCACTTTCAGCAAACATCAAATACCGAGAAACTCCACAATCTATGATAAAGTTACAAGACAGTTTACCAGAACTGCCTGATTTTCATGAACAGATGGCTGCTCAGTCCGTAGAAGTTCAAGAGACTTATACTGAAAAACGTGAGACTGCAGCGCAACGGCAAGATGTGCCTTTCCATATTGATCAATTATCTGAGGCAGAGACAAGAAAGCTCTTTATTGATATCGATCTCCGTCTAGCAGGATGGATATTTGAAGAAAACTGTCGTGTTGAGATAGCTGTTGATGGTCTCAAGCACGGTTCAGGAATTGGTTACTGTGACTATGTACTTTATGGTAAAAATGGGAAAATTTTAGCGATTGTGGAGGCTAAAAAAGCCTCTGTCAATCCAGAAGTAGGGGAAGTACAGGTCAAAGAATATGCTGAAGCTCTGGAGAAATATATCGGCTATCAGCCAATTTGCTTTATTACAAATGGCTTGAAGCACTATATACTTGATGGTCCAAACCGCCGCCAGATTGCAGGCTTTTACTCTCAAGAAGAATTGCAATTAGTGATGGATAGACGTCATCTTCAAAAACCACTTGAGGATATTTCTAGTAAAATTAGGGACGATATTTCCGGGCGTCACTACCAAAAACATGCGATTGCAAGCGTTTGTGAAGCTTTCTCTAATCATCGTAGACAGGCACTTTTGGTTATGGCAACTGGGGCTGGGAAAACTCGTACAGCAGTTTCTCTAGTTGATATCTTATCACGTCATAACTGGGTAAAAAACGTTCTCTTCTTAGCCGATAGAACTTCCTTGGTTAAGCAAGCCTATGATTCGTTTAGGAAATTACTCCCAGATCTTTCCGTTTGTAACTTCTTAGAAGATAAAGAAGGAGCTCAATCAAGTCGCATGGTCTTTTCAACTTATCCGACTATGATTGGAGCGATTAGTGGTCAAGAAGAAGTAAATCAACGTCCTTTCACTGTTGGGCATTTTGACCTTATCATAATTGACGAATCTCACCGTTCTATTTATCAGAAATACAAGTCCATTTTTGATTATTTTGATGCAAGGATTGTAGGCTTAACAGCTACTCCGCGTCAAGATTTAGATAAAAACACCTATGGATTCTTTAATTTGGAGAATGGTGTTCCAACATATGCATATGATTTGGAAGAGGCTGTTAAAGACGGATATTTAGTAGCCTATCATTCTATCGAAACCAAACTGAAACTACCTACGGATGGTCTACATTATGATGATTTGTCCGAAGAAGAAAAGGAACATTTTGATAGCAAATTTGAAGACGATAGCTGTGAAAAAGATATTGATGGGAGTGTGTTTAATTCCTTTATTTTCAATAAAAGTACAGTAGAAATTGTTTTAAATGAACTCATGACAAGAGGAATTCAGACAGCCTCGGGTGATGAAATTGGTAAAACTATTATTTTTGCTAAAAATCATGATCATGCGGAATATATCAGAGGTATTTTTAACAACCGCTATCCTGAAAAAGAGAGCGACTATGCTCAGGTGATTGATTATAGTATTAAGCATTATCAGACCTTGATTGATGATTTTAAAATTAAGGAGAAGTATCCTCAAATTGCGATTTCTGTCGATATGTTAGATACAGGTATTGATGTACCAGAGGTTGTTAATTTAGTCTTCTTCAAGAAAGTACGCTCTAAAACTAAGTTTTGGCAGATGATTGGTCGAGGAACCCGTCTATGTAAAGATTTATTTGGACCTGAGCAGGATAAGGAAAACTTCTTGGTATTTGATTATGGGGACAATTTTGATTATTTTCGTGCAGATCCAAGAGATGGAGAGGGGCGTCACATTGTTTCGTTGAGTCAGCGTTTATTTAATATCAAAGTGGACTTGATTCGAGAACTTCAGGGACTCCAATACCAAGAAGATCAGTTTGCTAGAGCATACCGTCAGGAGCTTGTTTCAGAACTTCAAGGTCGTATAGAGAGCTTAAATGAGTTGGACTTCAGGGTTCGTATGGTTTTAGATACAGTTTATAGCTATAGGAAATTGGAAAGTTGGCAGAATCTAACTGCTGTTACAAGTGAGACCATTCAAAAAAATCTCTCTCCGCTTTTATTTGATGAAGATAAAGAAGATGAGATGGCGAGGAGATTTGATCTGTGCTTGCTTCATATTCAGTTGGGGCAACTGACAGCTAAATCTTCCGCTGTTCATATTTCCCAAGTGATGAAGACGGCTAGAGCTCTTTCTGCTATTGGTAATATTCCGCAGGTTTTTGAGCAGGCTGAAATTATCAGGAAAGTACAGGAGCCTGAATTTTGGAAAGAAGTTAGCTTGTCTGATTTGGAAAAAATTCGTCTTGCTATTCGAGATTTATTACAGTTTTTGGATAAAACAGACCGTAAACCCTACTATGTTAACTTTGAAGATCGTATACTCTCTACTGTTCACGAGACCACAGCATTTTTGCAGGTCAACGATCTTCGATCTTATAATGAAAAAGTTGAGCATTATTTGAAAACTCATCTGGATGAGGAGTCCATTTCTAAGCTATACCATAATAAAAAGTTGACATCTGATGATATGCTTGCACTTGAAAAATTGCTCTGGGAAAAATTAGGTAGTAAAGCAGACTACCAACATCATTATGAAAATAAGGCAATTCCGAGATTGGTGCGTGAGATTATTGGCTTAGATAGAAAGTCTGCTAATCGTATTTTTTCTAAATTTTTGTCGGATGAGAATCTTAATGCTAGGCAGATTTCATTTGTGAAATTGATTGTAGACTACATTGTAGAAAATGGTTGCTTAGAGATGAAAGTGTTAACGCAAGAGCCGTTTAAATCTCATGGATCTGTTCAGCTACTCTTTCAACACCAACTACCAGTACTTCGTAATATTGTTCAAACCATTGAACTTATCAATAATCGAGCTGGAGAAGTGGCTTAAATTCTAAAGTGATTGCCATGCTGAGACTCATTTAAAATTAAAAAGAGTAGAAATTTATGTTATATATGAGAAGTTTTATTAGGAAGAATGTCATCGTTTTCCTAGAATACAGTATCAGTTGTTAAGTGGCTGATAAATTTCAAAGTAGATACT
This sequence comes from Streptococcus sp. 9903, assembly GCF_013276625.1. Lineage (NCBI taxonomy): Bacteria > Bacillati > Bacillota > Bacilli > Lactobacillales > Streptococcaceae > Streptococcus > Streptococcus sp. 9903. The sequence continues at coordinate 4,123 of NZ_VMLI01000001.1, forward strand.
TGTACCACGATGTTTGTTGATCGAGTTATTAACAAAAGAGCTACTTTGATTTTAAAGAAATAGAAAACAAAAAGCCGAGCAAGAATTCAATTGCAGGAGAAAATGAAGGAATACTCAATGAAAATCAAAGATCAAACTAGGAAACTAGTTGCAGGCTGCTCAAAATACTNNCGAAGTCAGTAACCATACCCACGGCAAGGCGATGTTGACGGAGATTGAAGAGATTTTCGAAGAGTATAAATCTTCCTAGGATAAAGCAAAACGCATAGTATCAAGGGTTTTCAACACTTGATACTATGCGTTTTCTGATGTTAAAGACTTTCTACCAGGTTTTTTTAAAGCATAATTGTTAGTTGTAGTCATTTATTATTCTTCAAAGAAAAATGGTGGGGCGAATTTTTTCAGTTCTTCAAAGCACTTTTGAGCAGCATCTGTATCTTCACAGATGATAAGGCAAACATCATCACCACAAAGGGTTGCGATAATATATTGGAAATCAAGAGCATCAATAATTGTCGCGAACGATTGTGCTAGACCAGGAAGAGTTTTGAGTAGGACTTGGTGCTGAATAGGTCGCAACATGATGAGGGCATCTTCCATATAGTTTTCCAAACGTTTTTCCCATTTTGAGATGGAACCATTATTAAGAACATAATAAGCGTTATCTTCTTCGCGGACTTTTGACAGGTTCATATTTTTGATGTCGCGTGAGAGAGTTGCCTGGGTAACTTGAATGTCGTTATCAGCAAGAAGGGCTTGCAACTCAGCCTGTGTATGAATCTTGTTTTTTGCAACAAGAGCGCGTATGAGTTGGTGGCGGTGTTCAGATTTATTCATAATAATTTAACTCCTTTTTTAGTAAGGTATTGTAAGTGTGGACTGAGCGAGGTCGACAGTCAAGTGGTAGTCGGTATTGTCACGGATTGTGATTTCAAAGTCAGTAGTATAGAGGACTAAACGAAGAGTATCTCCTTCTTTTAGCTTATAAATAGTTGGTTGCAGTTCAAATTGCACATCCATCCATTCATCTGCAGTAATATCCTCTACTAACAGTAGATCAGTTCTATTTTGTAAATTAAGGTAGCCTTTTGTCACGACTCGTTGTGCATCTGGCCTAAATGGTAATTCACAGAGATTTTCCAACATGTGGTAGCGTCCATTATCAATGGTTTTAGCACTTAAAATAGCTGGATAAGGTTGTAGGTATTTCTTTTGACCAAGTTCCAGTAGTTGAGCAGATAAGAACCCCTTGTTTGTGCTGGATTTGATACGAAGATTAAGCTGAGCGCGACCGTTCAGGTGGAGATCTTTAGTCACAGGCAGGTCAATAGTAATCTGATTGGCTTTCCCTTGATAGAGTTCCGTATTGAAGGTCTGGTAGGTCTTACCATAACGCTCAAAATCCTTATCTGGGTACTGGTTTTGAATAGCTTGCTCTTCTTGCCCAAGTGAGAAGGTTTCAAAGTTTTCTTGCCCACCGAAGTTATCAAGTGATAGCCAAGTCTGTGGAGCTGTATTGTCCTGCCAGATAAGAGTAGGAAGTTGGAAATCTGTATCTTGTCCCAGTAATTTTTTAGTCAATAAGGCATTCATGGCTTCACGGAAATCAATGGACTGCCAGTTATTCATATAAACATGGGCACCATTATGGAAAAAGAGGTGCTTGTTTATATGATTAGGAAGGGCATGGAACATCTGGTAAACATGAAGTGGTTTGACATTCCAATCCTGTGAACCGTGGGTAAAGACAACCTCTGCTTTTACATTATGGGCATTGAGCAGATAGTTGCGATCATGCCAAAACTGGTTATAGTCGCCGGTCTTGCGATCTAGTTGTTCCTTTACTTTTTCTAAGTCAGCTTGGTGAGCTTCATTGCCACGGATATAGTCGCCAGCCAAGAGATTACGAGAATAGGTTAACTCAGCAAGGGAGTCAAAGTCCTCACCGGGATAACCGCCTGGACTAGTTACCAGACCGTTTTCACGGTAGTAGTTGTACCATGAAGAAATGCCAGCCTCAGCAATGATTACTTCTAAACCATCGACGCCTGTAGTCGCAAGCCCATTGGACATAGTTCCAAGATAGGAAAGTCCAGTTGTGGCAACTTTTCCGTTTGACCAGTCAGCTTTGACTTGACGTTGGCGCGTGTGGTCAGTAAAGGCACGGCAACGGCCATTAAGCCAATCGATGACATTTTTATAAGCCTCGATTTGCTGGTAGTCTCCATTAGTCATGAAACCAGTAGAGTCTTTGGTACCAATACCTGACACATAGAGATTGGCAAAACCTCGTGGAAGGAAATAGTCATTAAGAGTATAGCTAGAGTTGATGTGGCTTAGCTTTTCCTCAGCTTCCGACACAAGCTCAGCTTGGCCTTGGGGTTGGACGAGATTGAGTTGAGGTTCCTCTAGTTCAATCTTATGAGCAGGCTTTACCTCAAGCTCGCCCTCCATCTTGTAGAGAGCCTTATCGCTTGCCTTGTCATTTGTTCCCTGATGATAAGGGCTGGCTGTCATGATGGCAGGGATTTTTCCATCAAAACGAGGACGAATAATGCTGACCTTGACTAAGTCTGGAAGACCTTTTTGGTCAGTATCGACACGAGACTCAACGTAAACGACTTCACGAATGACATCATGGCTGGAAAAAGTTGCTAAACTTTTGCCGTTAAAGTAGTGATAGTCATTATCCTCAGAGATAAGACCGTCGCTTACCAGTTGATGAATCAGGGTATTCCCTTTTTTGGTGCGAGTATTGAGTAACTGATAGAGATTTTCAATCAAGTCATCGTATACAATAGGAAATCCAGTCTCTTTACGAAAAGCTTCACTGTCTTCGAAGTCAACCAAATAAGAAAAGCCTAAAAGTTGAAAAGTAACAGTATAAAAAATATCTGCTGTCAAGTCTTTATCAGATTTGAAAAAAGTTAATATGTTAGTTTCTTTGTCTATAGCCAAGCAGGAGAGTGGATAGTCGGTGTTCTCATAAGTGAAAAAGAAGCGACGTAAAAAAGTTTCCAGTAATTCCTTGGGATTGGCTGTGTTTTGTAAATCAAAGCCACATTTTTTTAGTTCAGATAAGATATTTTCTTTTGGAAAAGTGATATAACTATATTGATTAAAACGCATAGAACCTCCATATAGAATGATAGTTAAGGTTATTATATCAAAAAAAAAGCAGAAAGGGAATTGTTAACTGCAAAAGGAAATAATCCAATAAAAATGAATAAAGTGCTAAATTCAATATAGAGAACAGTGTAATAATAGACGTAATGGGTATAATATAAAAATTCTAGGAGATTTATATTGTATGTTTTCTATTTTATATATAATATAGTATAAATATAAAAAATAATGACAAAAACACAAATGAATAAAAAGTAAATTAGTACGCTGATGAAATTTTTCTCAAGAGAAGCCTTTTATAGGTGAAAATGGTATAATATAGTGAGAAGGATAGAGGAGAAGTGTAAATTGATCGCACAACTAGATACAAAAACAGTCTATAGTTTTATGGAGAGTGTCATTTCAATCACCAAGTATGTGAGAGCAGCTAAAGAATTCGGCTACACTCATCTGGCTATAATGGATATTGATAATCTTTATGGTGCTTTTGACTTTCTAGAGGTTACAAAAAAATATGGCATTCATCCTTTATTAGGGCTTGAAATGACTGTATTTGTGGATGCTCAGGAAGTGAATCTGCGCTTTTTAGCTCTATCTAGTGTGGGCTATCAGCAGTTGATGAAGCTTTCAACAGCCAAGATGCAGGGGGAGAAAACTTGGTCAGTCCTGTCTCAGTACCTAGAGGATATCGCGGTAATTGTGCCTTATTTTGAAGAGCTTGAATCACTAAATCTAGGCTGTGATTACTATATAGGGGTTTATCCGGAAACACTGGTAAGCGAATTTTATCGTCCTATCTTACCCCTCTATCGGGTCAATGTCTTTGAAAGTAGGGATAGAGAAGTTCTGCAAGTCTTAACAGCAATTAAAGAAAACCTACCGCTCAGAGAAGTTCCCTTGCGTTCACGACAAGATGTCTTTATATCAGCAAATTCTTTAGAGAAATTATTCCTAGAACGATTTCCGCAAGCCTTGGAAAACTTAGAAAAGCTTATTTCAGGTATTTCTTACGATTTGGATACTAGTTTGAAACTGCCTCGTTTTAACCCAGCTAGACCAGCAGTAGAAGAGTTGAGAGAACGTGCTGAGCTTGGGCTTGCCCAGAAGGGATTGTCTAGTAAAGAATATCAAGATCGACTAGACCAAGAATTGGCTGTTATTCATGATATGGGTTTTGATGATTATTTCTTGGTTGTCTGGGATTTGCTGCGTTTTGGACGCTTGAATGGTTATTATATGGGCATGGGACGGGGTTCCGCAGTTGGTAGCTTGGTTTCCTATGCCTTGGACATTACAGGAATTGACCCAGTAGAGAAAAATCTGATTTTTGAACGTTTCCTCAATCGTGAACGCTATACCATGCCTGATATTGATATTGATATTCCTGATATTTATCGTCCAGATTTTATCAGGTATGTTGGCAATAAATACGGTAGTAAACATGCGGCGCAAATCGTTACTTTTTCTACCTTTGGCGCCAAGCAGGCCTTGCGAGATGTTTTGAAACGCTATGGTGTGCCCGAGTATGAATTATCTGCAATTACCAAGAAAATCAGTTTTCGGGACAATCTTAAGTCGGCCTATGAGGGCAATCTCCAGTTTCGTCAGCAAATCAATAGTAAGTTAGAATACCAAAAAGCCTTTGACATTGCCTGCAAGATTGAGGGCTATCCAAGACAAACCTCTGTCCATGCAGCTGGTGTTGTAATCAGTGACCAAGATTTGACCAACTACATTCCTCTAAAGCATGGTGATGAAATTCCACTGACTCAGTATGATGCTCATGGAGTTGAAGCTAGTGGGCTTTTGAAAATGGACTTTCTGGGACTACGAAATTTGACCTTTGTCCAGAAAATGCAAGAATTGCTTGCTGAAACAGAAGATATTCATCTGAAAATAGAAGAAATAGATTTGGAAGACAACGAAACGTTAGCTTTATTTGCCTCTGGAAATACAAAAGGTATCTTTCAATTTGAGCAACCGGGTGCCATTCGCTTGCTCAAGCGTGTCCAACCAGTTTGTTTTGAAGATGTCGTAGCAACTACTTCCCTAAATCGACCAGGTGCTAGTGACTACATCAATAATTTTGTGGCAAGAAAGCATGGGCAGGAAGAAGTGACTGTTCTGGATCCAGTACTGGAGGATATTTTGGCTCCAACCTATGGTATCATGCTCTATCAGGAGCAGGTTATGCAGGTTGCTCAGCGATTTGCTGGATTTAGTCTTGGGAAAGCCGATATTTTGCGTCGGGCTATGGGGAAAAAGGATGCCTCTGCCATGCATGAGATGAGGGCTTCCTTTATTCAAGGTTCATTAGAAGCTGGTCATACTGTGGAAAAGGCAGAGCAGGTCTTTGATGTCATGGAGAAGTTTGCAGGTTATGGTTTTAACCGATCTCATGCCTATGCATACTCAGCCTTGGCTTTCCAGTTGGCTTATTTCAAAACGCATTATCCAGCCATTTTTTATCAGGTCATGTTGAATTCTGCCAACAGTGATTACTTAACAGATGCCTTAGAAGCAGGCTTTGAAGTGGCGCCTCTGTCCATCAACACCATTCCCTATCACGATAAAATTGCCAACAAGTCCATCTATCTAGGATTGAAATCGATTAAGGGAGTCAGCAAGGATTTGGCACTTTGGATTCTTGAAAACAGACCCTATTCTAACATTGAAGATTTTATAGCTAAATTACCTGAGAATTATCTGAAACTTCCTCTGCTAGAACCTTTGGTAAAAGTTGGTCTTTTCGATTTATTTGAAAGAAATCGTCAAAAAGTATTCAATAATTTAGTTAATCTATTTGAATTTGTGAAAGAGTTAGGAAGTTTGTTTGGAGATACTATTTATAGTTGGCAGGAATCGGAAGATTGGACAGAGCAAGAAAAATTCTATATGGAACAAGAGCTTTTAGGGATAGGTGTTAGCAAACATCCCCTACAAACTATCGCAAGTAAAGCTATTTACCCGATTACCCCAATCGGAAATTTATCAGAAAATAGCTACGCTATTATTTTGGTTGAAGTTCAGAAAATAAAAGTAATTCGTACCAAAAAGGGTGAAAATATGGCTTTCTTACAGGTAGATGACAGTAAGAAAAAATTGGATGTCACTCTCTTTTCAGACTTATATCGTCAAGTTGGGCAGGAAATAAAAGAGGGAGCCTTCTACTATATAAAAGGAAAAATCCAGTCACGTGATGGCCGTCTGCAAATGATTGCACAAGAAATAAGAGAAGCAGTTGCTGAACGCTTTTGGATACAGGTGAAGAATCATGATTCGGATCAAGAAATTTCACGTATTTTAGACCAATATAAAGGCCAAATCCCAGTCATCATCAGGTATGAAGAGGAACAGAAAACAATCGTTTCTCCCCATCATTTTGTAGCTAAATCCAATGAATTAGAAGCGAAGTTGAATGAAATCGTTATGAAAACGATTTATCGCTAAAAATACGGAAAATAGAAGAATTTTAAAATCAAATGTGGTATAATCAATAAGAATGTTAAAAGAAAAAGGAGCATAACCAATATGAAACGTATTGCTGTTTTGACTAGTGGTGGAGACGCCCCTGGTATGAACGCTGCTATCCGTGCAGTTGTTCGTCAAGCAATTTCAGAAGGAATGGAAGTGTTTGGTATCTATGACGGATATGCTGGTATGGTTGCCGGTGAAATTCATCCCTTAAATGCGGCTTCAGTAGGAAACATCATTTCTCGTGGTGGTACTTTCCTTCACTCAGCTCGTTACCCAGAGTTCGCTCAACTTGAAGGGCAACTTAAAGGGATTGAGCAATTGAAAAAACACGGCATTGAAGGTGTAGTTGTTATCGGTGGTGACGGATCTTACCACGGTGCTATGCGTTTGACTGAGCATGGTTTCCCAGCTATCGGTCTTCCAGGTACAATTGATAACGATATCGTTGGTACTGACTTCACAATCGGTTTTGACACAGCGGTTACGACTGCTATGGACGCTATCGATAAGATTCGTGATACATCATTAAGTCACCGTCGTACTTTTGTCATCGAAGTTATGGGGCGTAACGCTGGTGATATCGCTCTTTGGGCTGGTATCGCAACTGGTGCTGATGAAATTATCATCCCTGAAGAAGACTTCAAAATTGAAGATATCGTAGCAAGTATCAAAGCTGGCTATGAATGTGGTAAAAGACACAATATCATCGTTTTGGCAGAGGGTGTTATGTCAGCAGATGAATTTGCTCAAAAACTGAAAGAAGCAGGAGATACGACCGATCTTCGTGTGACAGAACTTGGACATATTCAACGTGGTGGTTCTCCAACTGCGCGTGACCGTGTATTGGCGTCACGTATGGGTGCCCATGCCGTTAAACTTCTTAAAAAAGGTATCGGTGGTGTTGCGGTAGGTATTCGTAACGAAAAAATGGTTGAAAACCCAATTCTTGGTACTGCAGAAGAAGGAGCATTGTTTAGTTTGGCAGCAGACGGTAAGATTATTGTAAATAATCCACACAAAGCTGATCTTGACCTGTCACAATTGAACAATTGCTTGTCATAATTCATAATTTAGTTAATAAGACCAAAAGGTCATATATATAAAGGAGTCACAAAAAATCATGAACAAACGTGTAAAAATCGTTGCAACTTTGGGTCCTGCGGTAGAAATCCGTGGTGGTAAAAAATTCGGTGATGACGGATACTGGGGTGAAAAACTTGATGTTGAAGCTTCAGCTAAAAACATTGCTAAATTGATTGAAGCTGGTGCTAACACATTCCGTTTCAACTTCTCACACGGTGACCACCAAGAACAAGGTGAGCGTATGGCAACTGTTAAACTTGCTGAAAAACTTGCAGGTAAAAAAGTTGGTTTCCTTCTTGATACAAAAGGACCAGAAATCCGTACAGAATTGTTCGAAGGTGAAGCTAAAGAATATTCATACAAAACTGGTGAAAAAATCCGTGTTGCAACTAAACAAGGAATCAAATCAACTCGTGAAGTGATTGCATTGAACGTTGCTGGTGCTCTTGATATTTATGATGATGTTGAAGTTGGTCGTCAAGTTTTGGTTGACGATGGTAAACTTGGTCTTCGTGTTGTTGCTAAAGATGACGCAACTCGTGAGTTTGAAGTTGAAGTTGAAAATGATGGCGTAATTGCTAAACAAAAAGGTGTGAACATCCCTAACACTAAAATTCCTTTCCCAGCTCTTGCTGAACGCGATAACGACGATATCCGTTTCGGTCTTGAACAAGGTATCAACTTCATCGCGATTTCATTCGTACGTACTGCAAAAGATGTGAACGAAGTTCGTGCAATCTGTGAAGAAACTGGAAACGGACATGTTCAATTGTTCGCTAAAATCGAAAACCAACAAGGTATCGATAACTTGGATGAAATCATCGAAGCAGCTGATGGTATCATGATCGCTCGTGGTGACATGGGTATCGAAGTACCATTCGAAATGGTTCCAGTTTACCAAAAAATGATTATCAAGAAAGTCAATGCTGCAGGTAAAGTTGTTATCACTGCAACAAACATGCTTGAAACAATGACTGAAAAACCACGTGCAACTCGTTCAGAAGTATCAGACGTATTTAATGCTGTTATCGACGGTACTGACGCTACAATGCTATCAGGCGAGTCTGCAAACGGTAAATACCCACTCGAGTCAGTAACTACAATGGCTACAATCGACAAGAATGCTCAAACTCTTCTTAATGAATACGGACGTTTGGATTCAGATTCATTCGAACGTAACTCTAAGACAGAAGTAATGGCTTCAGCTGTTAAAGATGCGACTAACTCAATGGACATTAAATTGGTTGTAACTCTTACTAAGACAGGTCACACTGCACGTTTGATTTCTAAATACCGTCCAAATGCTGACATCTTAGCATTGACATTTGACGAATTGACAGAACGTGGTTTGATGTTGAACTGGGGTGTTATCCCAATGTTAACAGATGCTCCATCTTCAACTGACGATATGTTCGAAATTGCTGAACGTAAAGCAGTTGAAGCAGGTCTTGTAGAATCTGGTGACGATATTGTTATCGTTGCTGGTGTACCAGTAGGAGAAGCTGTTCGCACAAACACAATGCGTATCCGCACAGTACGTTAAGAAAAATATAAAAACCTATCATATCCAGCTTTAGAGCTTGTGTGATAGGCTTTTTTGTATAGAGGGTAAGAAAGAGGCAAAACTTTCATAATCGATTGAAGTAAGATATGCACAAATTGATTAGGAAAGTCAAATGAATTTCTATAAATGTTTTAGCAATCGCAATCTACTTGTCTAGATTCGATCTGATATATTTTCGATTTAATGATATGGTATTTAAAACCTCCAAAGCAGCTTGCTCCATTCTTTTACTTACGTGAGTGTAGATGTTATTTATTGTTTTAGCGTCTTTGTGTTTCACTCTAACCATTATAGCATTCTTCTCAGCTAGTGTACTAAGGAGTGTATGCCTGAAAATATGGGAACTAAGGGGCTGATTTATCGGTTTCGCTAGTTTAGTATTTGCATTTTGCAAAGTGATCTTAAATCCCTTTCTCTAAATTGACATATCACTAGTGTTTAACAAAATCTAATCTGCTTTAGCTCACTTATTCTTTTTTTGAAATGTAGAATGAACTTTTTCGAATCTTTTAAAATCTGTTTGTTTTATATCGCCATTCTCCCCCTTTTTAATTCTCCCTATACAGCCTGACAACTTTCCCGATGGTACGAATATGGGTGCTTTCGTCTAGGTGGATGTCGGGGTATTCGGGATTGAGTTTTTTGAGGTAGCCTTGGCGGAGTTTCTTGACATAGTTAGCACCGTCTACTTGGAAGATGCCGATGGTATTATAGTCAATCTGTGGGGGATTCTTGATAAATAGGTAGTCGCCGTTTCTTATATTTGGCTCCATGGACTTGCTGACGACATAAGCGATTGCGTCGTAGTCGTCTGGGATTTCATCCTCATAGAATGGGAACTCCATATCTAAATCGTCGTCCTGCATCGAGCGGCTACCTGCAGAGATAAACTACCTAACACGATAGTAAGTAGTCTGTCTATAGTCGTCCAGTCTGATGATTTTTACGATACTTCGTTTTTCTGCTCATACAGTTGCCTCTCGGCATAGGTCAGGACTTTACCTTGTCTGGGTGGTGCCAGTTGATCGTAGATAGATTGGATATCGCTAGGAGAATCCTTTTGAACTGGAGGAAAGAGGGCATCAATCAAGCTACTGAATACTTTAGCTAAGTCAAATATAGTATTTTTCTTAGTAGACCTAACCTTTTTTCATAATCTCCAATGGCGTTTTTATTTATACCTATCTTAGTACCCAATTATTATTGAGTCCAACTATTTACTAGTCTATATTGTTTTATTTTTAGCCTGTAACAATCGCCATCTCTTCTTTATCCACGAATAAAACCGCTTTCTGTTTTTATAAGTAAACCATCACACGAAATCCAAGAAAATGAAAACTTTGTTGTGTTTTCATAAAAAATTTGTTGACAGAGCACGAAACGCCTACTATAATTAAATCAAGTTTAAGGAAATAACAAAAAAACAAATCAGAGAGAAAGACGATGAACATATTAAATGAGAAAGTAATCAATATCTGTAAAGCAGTAGTTAAAGAAACTTTAATCCAAGACATTTAGGAGAAAAAGATGAAGAAATCAAGAAAATTAGCTACACTAGGAATCTGTTCAATCTTGTTTTTAGGCTTGGCTGCTTGTCAACAAGATGCTACAATTTCGAATGGGACGAGTCAAAGGCAAAGTAGTTCAACGAAAGTGCCATGGAAAGCTTCATACACCAACCTAAACAATCAGGTAAGTACAGAAGAGGTCAAATCTCTCTTATCAGCCCATTTGGATCCAAAAAGTGTTGATACCTTTTTTAATCTCGTTAATGATTACAATACCATTGTCGGATCAACTGGCTTATCAGGAGATTTCACTTCCTTTACTCACACCGAATACGATGTTGAAAAAATCAGTCATCTCTGGAATCAAAAGAAGGGTGATTTTGTTGGAACCAACTGCCGTATTAACAGTTATGCCCTTTTGAAAAATTCAGTCACCATTCCAAAGCTTGAAAAGAATGACCAGTTGCTTTTCCTAGATAATGATGCGATTGATAAAGGAAAGGTCTTGGATTCCAAAGATAAGGAAGAGTTTGATATTCTATTTTCGAGAGTTCCAACTGAGGCAACTACAGATGTCAAGGTTCACGTTGAAAAGATGGAAACATTCTTCTCACAATTTCAATTCAACGACAAAGCTCGAATGCTGTCTGTAGTTTTGCACGATAATCTGGATGGCGAGTATCTGTTTATTGGACACGTTGGCGTCTTAGTACCTGCTGATGACGGTTTCTTATTTGTAGAGAAATTGACTTTCGAAGAGCCCTACCAAGCGATTAAATTTGCCAGCAAGGAAGATTGTTACAAGTATTTAGGCACCAAGTATGCGGACTATACAGGCGAGGGACTGGCTAAGCCTTTTATCATGGATAATAATAAGTGGGTTAAACTTTAATGGTGGTATGATATGACAGTAATCCTAGGACTTTTATTTCTATTTTTGATGAGTTGGTGGGTTATTTCAATCGTTAATAGCCAGAAACCACGAAAAAATGAAACATTTATTGGCTATATCCAAAGATACGATATTGATGGGAATGGCTGTCAATCAGAACTATGGGAAGTGACTGAGGAGGAAGATAAGATGTTTTGTAAAATATCTCTAACAATCATTGCTTTTTAGAACCTTAAAATTTAATGTCATTAACACAAAATAAATTGAATGTTATTCTAAATTTAATAAACTATAAATAAAATATTTTGAAAGGAAATTATATGTACAATTCATTTTCAGATGTTCCAACAGTAAAAGATGAATTTAAGATTGACGAATATATTATTGGATTATCAAATTTTATTTCAGGATGTGAGACTCCTTTAACACTGGCTATTCAAGGTGATTGGGGAACTGGAAAAACTAGTATTATGTATCAGGTCGAGGAAAAACTTAAAGAAAATTCTTTCAATAATTCAAAAGGAAAAATTAAAACAATCTTTTTTAATACTTGGCAATATTCACAATTTGATATGGATAAGAATTTAGCAGTCACGTTAATCACAGATTTAATTGATGAATTAGAAGTAACTGATGTAAATAAAATAGAAAACTTAAAAAAATCTTTGGCAGTTATTACAAAAAGTATGGAATATCTTAAACTAGATTTTGGTCTCTTAAATATTGAAAAAATTAATAATCAACTTCTAAAATTTATAAGCAATGAAGAGAAATCTAATAACCTAAAAAATCTAAAACAAAATCTACAAAATATGATTGATGAGTCTGTCAAAGAAAATAATTATGAAAAGATAGTAATTTTCATAGATGACCTTGACAGATTATTCCCTCAAAAAGCGATTGAATTCCTAGAAATTTTAAAACTTTTCTTAGATTGTAGAAATTGTGTCTTTGTTTTAGCTATTGATTATAATGTTGTTTTAAGAGGAACAAAAAGTAAGTATGGTGATGATTTGGACAATGAAAAAGGAAAAGCTTTTTTTGAGAAAATAATTCAAGTACCTTTTACTGTACCGGTAGCAAATTATCATATGGAGAACTTTGTTAATGTATCTTTGAAAAAAATTAATTTTTCTTTTGATAATGATGTTACAAAGAATATAACTCAATTAATTAGAGATTCAATAGGAAATAATCCTCGCAGTATTAACAGATTATTCAATTCTGTTAGTCTCTTGATGCATATTATAAATCCAAATAATGAGTTAGACAATGATGATAAATTACTAATCATATCTACAGTATGTTTTCAATTACGCTTTAATGAAGCTTATGACTATTTATTAACTTCATATAACAATAGTCCAGAAGATTCGGAAGAAACAAAATATTTTCTTATTGATTTACTTGAAAATTCATTTGAAATACCTGATGATGCTGATTATAATTCTCTTGTATTTCGTTATGGTATCTTTAGTTTTAAAAACCAAAAGGAATTAGAATCTTTCAGAAAATTTTTTAATACTTTGAAATTATTACTTAGATATAATGTTGATAAATTAGAAGTTGAAGAGTTCGAGAATTTGATGAAAAAAATGAGTTCTTCAAGTACAATTTCAACTGGAAACTTAGATATAGATAAAACATCAACTCAAAATCATTCACCGAATGAAGATGTTCAGTTCGTTATTCGTAAATTATTTAATACACTGGTTAATACTAATCATTTCGACCTTTCAAAACCAGAGTATTTTGGAAAAGAGAATAAGGAAGAACGCGAAATGTCAATTTCATTAGATTTTATAAAAATAGCTAATGAATATAATGTTGTTAGATTAACACAAGGGAAAGGACAAGGCTTAAATATCTATTCCCGAAATAATAAATCAAATTCTATTTATATATCGGGTGATACTTATGGAAATATAAATAATGATGGTATACAAATTTATGTTGATAAGAAACTAGTAGGAAAGATAAATAGAAATACTTATAAACATTTTAACGCTAAAATGTTACGAGAGAATCCTCAAAAGTATGACGAATTTGAAAAAACTTTTATAAATGATTTTTTTAAGCTCTTGGAAAATGTAAAAAATTATATTTAACTTTTTAGTGAATTTTACTTTTATTAGTTGACTAAATGCTAAAATCTTATCAGTGAGAAGATTTCTTAAAGTTTATTCTTTGTAGTTTCATCTGTATTAGTATATAATTTAATTTAGAGAAAATAGGAGGACTAATCAGATGGAATTAAAAGATTTTACAGAAAAAGAACAGGAAATGATAAAGAATGGGCTGACGACGTCTAAGATTAGTGACAAGGAAACTGCTGAGAAGATTCTTGCGCTTGTCCCACAAGACTTGATTAAGCGAATCCCATTTTTCGTCAGAAAACATGCTACGACACGTACGATTAAACGCATTTCAGTTGAACACCCTGAGCTTTACGCTGCAGCTCAAACAAGTGGTGAAATCCCAGAAAAAGAACGAGAAGAACTACGTCAGATTATCACAACTATTTTTGAACAAAAGATGAATAAGCATAGTATTAAGTAGAGAATGAAAATGTATTTGATTTGTGAATTGTTCACTAGTTATATATCATTTTAAAAATCGCAATTTATATTCTACTATACAATACTCAACAAAAAACGAACAGGCTCTTTTTCTGTTATTCAGAAGAGAACTTGTTCGTTTTTATCTTGATTTTCTTAAAAAGCTCGATAAACATAGGGATTTTCTGGTTTATCGACTTTGGTAAAGCTTTCGATTTCCAAGGTTGGAAGGTTTTGTTTGAGTTCTTTATGGTAGTGATTGACCAGTTTTCCCTTGGCTGTTATCCAAGTATTATTTTCATATTGACGGGTATTTCCCTTGGTCAGTAATCCATAGACACCAGAATCTGCGATACAGTGAATAATGCCGAAGCGGAACAGAAATTGACTATTGGCATGACTGGGGTCATTATAGACAAAGCCTGTGAATTGGACCGTCTTGCCCTCAAACTCATCTGGATAGTCGTAGATAGCCTCCATGACTTCCATATAGTTTTCGTTGGTAATCTGAATGTTATCCTGGGACAAGTATTTATCCGCCGTCGTTCGCATCTCCTTTTCATAGGCTGTTTTTGAGAAATAAGAACTGGTATCTGGTTTCAAATATTGGCTTGTCGTCCCTTCACTTGTCTGAATGGCCAGATCCGTTCCTTCCGATAGGGGGAAATGATAGCCTTTGGCTGAAACGGTCTGGGAATCCAAGCTAACAGTTGGGAAAGTTAAGCCGATGACAAGTGGAATAGCCAGAAGAGCAAGACTCGTCATCTTGGCCAATCGGCTGTTCAGATGACTGTGGGTTTTGACTTGCTTCATCCAGATATACAGTTGAACAATTGCCAAAATAAAGGAAAGCACCATGGAGATATAGGCCAGATAGGAATAGTGCATGTTGATGTACTGGTTTAATTTGCCCGACAGATGGAGATAAATGGTCAGTTCAAAATAGCCAGCTAAAACTAAAAATCGAATCATAGGATGACTCCAATCAAGAGAGAATAGACTAAGACGACAAGAGTTACAATCGTAATGAAGTGACTGATAAATCGTGCTTTCAAGTAATTTTTCATCATGAGAATATTTTTGATATCCAGCATTGGACCAATCACCAGAAAGGCCAGAACTGGTGCCAAACCGAAACTCGAGAGAAGAGAGGCACCGATAAAGGCATCCGCCTCACTACAGAGCGACAGAAGAAAGGCCAAAAGCATCAAGAGCAAGATGGCAAAAAGAGGGGTCGCACTGATAGAGGTCAGAATCCGTGTCGGAACATAGACCTGTATAACAGAGGCAAAGAGACAGCCGAATACCAAATAACGTCCCGTATCAAAAAATTCATCAATTGCTTGCACAAAAACCTGAAAAACCTTTTTTGCAGGGCTTAAGTGAGAAAAATCATGCTCATGACAGGCCAACCGATTTTCTTTCTGAATCGGTTCTTGCCAGAAAAATCCCAGAAAAATTCCTAGTATTACAGCCACAACGATGGAACCCAGAGCTCGTAACAGGGCGATGTGGAAGGAATTACCAAAGGCAGAATAGGTCGCAAAAAGAACAATGGGATTGATGACAGGTGCTGTTACGAGAAAGGGAACAGCCGTGTAACTGGGAACTTTCTTTTCCAGAAAACGATTGATAATGGGGACGATTCCACATTCACAAGAAGGGAAAAGTATACCGACAAAGGTCCCAAAAAAGATTCTCCCCCAACGATTTCGAGGGAGAAAATGATAAACCTTGTTAGGTGTGATATAAACCTCAATCAGCCCTGAGACAATGCTTCCTATCAGAACGAAGGGAAGGGCTTCAATGATAATGGAGAGAAAAATGGCTCCAGTTTGAAGCACACTAGATGGGAGTTGTTGGAAAGCAGTCATCTAGTTTTTCTTTTCTGCTTTGGCTTTTTTCTCTTTGTCATCAGGGAAAGTGACTTGTTTCAAATCAGGGAGTTTAGCAAACTCTTCAAACATCTTGTCCAAGTCGTCTCGTTTTGTAAATTTTACAGCCATAGGTGTACCTCGATTCTAAATTCTACCTCTATTATACTATTATTTTAAGGAAAAGGGAGTTTTTTAATTTGTTTTCGATAGTTGATACTCTTCGAAAATCTCTTCAAACCACGTCAGCTTCGTCTTGCCGTATATATCATAGGTATAGGTAACTGACTTCGTCAGTCTTATCCACAACCTCAAAACCGTGTTTTGAGCTGACTTCGTCAGTCTTATCCACAACCTCAAAACGGTGTTTTGAGCAGCCTGCGGCTAGCTTCCTAGTTTGCTTTTTGATTTTCATTGAGTATGAAAAGGATTGGAGAAAGCCTTCCAGCTTATGGTATAATAGTTTCATGGATAAAAAATATGAAAAAATCTCCCAGGATTTGGGAGTGACTTTAAAGCAAATCGATACCGTTCTAAGTTTGACAGCTGAAGGGGCGACTATTCCCTTTATCGCCCGTTATCGCAAGGACATGACTGGTAGTCTGGATGAGGTGGCGATTAAGGCCATTATTGACTTGGATAAAAGTCTGACCAACCTCAACGACCGTAAGGAAGCTGTTTTAGCTAAGATTCAAGAACAAGGCAAGTTGACCAAGGAATTGGAGGAAGCTATCTTAGCTGCCGAAAAATTAGCAGACGTTGAAGAACTCTATCTTCCATACAAGGAAAAACGTCGGACTAAGGCAACCATTGCCCGTGAAGCCGGACTTTTCCCACTTGCTCGCTTAATCTTGCAAAATGTAGCGGACTTAGAAAAAGAGGCTGAAAAGTTTGTTTGTGAAGGATTTGCGACTGGTAAGGAAGCCTTGGCTGGTGCAGTTGATATCTTGGTTGAAGCCTTATCAGAAGATGTGACTTTGCGTTCTATGACTTATCAGGAAGTGTTGAGACACTCTAAACTCACTTCTCAAGTCAAGGATGAAAGTCTTGATGAAAAGCAGGTTTTTCAAATTTACTATGATTTCTCAGAGACGGTTGGCAATATGCAAGGCTATCGAACCTTGGCCCTCAATCGTGGGGAGAAGTTAGGTGTCTTGAAGGTCGGTTTTGAACATGCGACGGACCGCATCCTAGCTTTCTTTGCTACTCGTTTCAAGGTGAAAAACGCCTATATTGATGAAGTAGTTCAGCAATCTGTTAAAAAGAAAGTCTTGCCTGCTATTGAGCGCCGTATTCGTACAGAATTGACTGAAAAAGCAGAAGAAGGGGCTATCCAACTCTTTTCTGACAACTTGCGCAATCTCCTCTTGGTTGCTCCGCTGAAAGGGCGCGTGGTTCTTGGATTTGACCCAGCCTTTCGTACAGGTGCCAAGCTAGCTGTCGTGGATGCAACAGGGAAAATGCTGACAACTCAGGTCATTTATCCTGTCAAACCAGCGTCAGCTCGTCAAATCGAAGAATCTAAGAAAGATCTGGCAGACTTGATTGGTCAATACGGCGTGGAAATTATTGCCATCGGAAATGGTACTGCTAGTCGTGAAAGTGAAGCCTTTGTGGCGGAAGTTCTGAAAGATTTCCCTGAAGTCAGCTATGTCATCGTCAATGAAAGTGGTGCTTCAGTCTACTCTGCCAGTGAACTTGCTCGTCAGGAGTTTCCAGACTTAACCGTTGAAAAACGTTCTGCTATCTCTATTGCCCGTCGCTTGCAAGATCCCCTTGCTGAATTGGTCAAAATCGATCCTAAGTCAATCGGTGTCGGTCAATATCAACATGATGTTAGCCAAAAGAAACTGTCTGAAAGTCTGGATTTCGTCGTGGATACCGTGGTGAACCAAGTCGGTGTCAACATCAATACAGCCAGCCCAGCTCTTCTTTCCCATGTCGCTGGACTCAATAAAACCATCTCTGAAAATATCGTTAAATATCGTGAGGAAGAAGGAAAACTCACTTCACGCGCCCAAATCAAGAAAGTTCCTCGTCTGGGAGCCAAGGCCTTTGAGCAGGCAGCTGGTTTCCTCCGTATTCCAGAAAGTAGCAATATCCTTGATAATACAGGAGTTCACCCAGAAAACTATGCTGCTGTTAAGGAACTCTTCAAACGCTTGGACATCAAAGACCTGAATGAAGAAGCCCAAGACAAACTCAAGTCGCTTTCAGTCAAGGAAATGGCGCAAGAGCTAGACCTTGGTACAGAAACTCTTAAAGATATCATTGCCGACCTTCTCAAACCAGGTCGAGATTTCCGTGATTCCTTTGATGCACCTGTGCTTCGCCAAGATGTCCTAGATATCAAAGACTTAGTGGTTGGTCAGAAGCTAGAGGGTGTTGTGCGTAACGTCGTTGACTTTGGTGCCTTCGTTGACATTGGGATTCACGAGGACGGTCTCGTCCATATTTCCCACATGAGTCGCAAATTTATCAAACATCCCAGTCAAGTGGTGTCAGTTGGAGATTTGGTGACCGTTTGGGTCAAGAAAATTGATACTGAACGTGAAAAAGTCAATCTGTCGCTCCTCGCTCCAAATGAAACTGACTGATTACGTTAAGCAGGTTTCACTAGAAGACTTCGGCAGACCTTTTATCCATCAATCTCAGTGGAATAGGCGTCTACGTTCGACAGGTGGACGATTTTTCCCAAAAGATGGACATCTGGATTTTAATCCCAAGGTTTATCAGGAACTGGGGTTGGACGTTTTTAGGAAAATTGTCCGACATGAACTCTGTCACTATCACCTCTATTTTCAAGGGAAGGGTTATCAACATAAAGATCGGGATTTTAAGGAACTTTTGAAAGCAGTGGATGGATTACGCTTTGTACCAACCTTGTCAAATAGCAACTCCAAACCACTCAAGCTTTATCGTTGTCAATCCTGCCAGCAAAGTTATCAGCGCAAACGAAGGATTGATACTAAACGCTATCGCTGTGGACTTTGTCGAGGTAAATTGCTACTAATAAATCAGCCTGAGGACTGATGAAAGCCGAGCCTACCCGTGATATACTATGTCTAACCTAGCAGAAAGAGGAAATATCATGAACAGTAAATTTTATAAAATGAGACGAAATCGCATGGTTTCAGGAGTTTTGGCAGGTCTGTCAGACAAGTGGAACTTTGATGTTACCCTTGTTCGTTTTCTGTTTGCCATTTTTACAGTCGCAAACTTTGGACTTGGCGTGATTATCTATATCATCCTAGCTTCTATCATGCCTACCAAGGAAGAAATCGAAGCAGAAATGTACGGAACAGGCCCACGTAAACGCAAAGAAGCCCAAGCCATTGATGATAATGAAGGCTGGTTTTGGTGAGGTTCTACAGAAGATTTGGAATATGCAAAAAGCTTTAAATCAATAGTCTAAACTGCTTGATTTAAAGCTTTTTTACTTTTAATAATATTTTTCCAGCTTCTTCTACAAACTAAAATCATGTTTTTGAACTCATGTTTCTAATCTGATTTTTTATGCTGAGACAATACATTTTTTGAAAAATGGTGGATGCTGATAACAACTGATAGCCAACAAATAGCATAAGCAGTACCTGTAAATTCTGTACCGATAAAGTATGTTTTTTCAACTAAGAGCTGACCGATGAATGGAGAGAGCAGATAGAGAAATCCGATGAGTATATGTTCTTTATGTTTCATTAAAGCGCACCTTCTTTCCTTATAGGTTGAACGACTTGCAAGTGTTCAATTTAATGGTATGTTATCTAGGTAAGCTTACTCAAATGTTAGTTCCCGCTTCCTCCTTTCTAAAGTAAGCCTTTTCACACTTATATTTTACAACTTTAAAAATAGGAAATCAAATCATTTTATAAGTAATTTTGCTTACATTTCCCCCAATCTTACAAAAATGTAAGATTAAAGTCTCTTTTGTAAGGTTAGGTTATGGCAAGCGGTCTTTTTTTGATGTAAACTAGACTCATAAAGAACAAAGGAGTAACATCATGAAACAAATCTTACATAAGAAAACAAGAAAACCAAGCCACAAAGATATCGAGCGCGTTCAGCTGGGATGCGCTATGATGCAAGCAACATTTCATTTGATGGGATATTAAGAAAGGAGATTCTCATGACACTTTTAGATGTAAAACACGTTCAAAAAATTTATAAAACACGTTTTCAGGGCAACCAAGTAGAGGCCCTCAAGGATATTCACTTTACCGTGGAAAAAGGTGACTACGTTGCCATCATGGGTGAGTCTGGTTCTGGTAAATCAACTCTTCTCAATATTCTAGCTATGCTGGATAAACCGACTCGTGGGCAGGTTTACTTAAATGGAACTGACACCGCAACCATTAAAAATTCACAGGCTTCTAGCTTCCGTCGTGAAAAGTTGGGCTTCGTCTTCCAAGATTTTAACTTACTAGATACGCTCTCTGTTAAGGACAATATCTTGCTTCCACTTGTCTTGTCAAGAAGACCCATTACAGAAATGATGAAGAAATTGGTGGTGACAGCTGAGAATCTAGGTATCAACCAATTGCAAGAGAAGTACCCTTACGAGATTTCTGGTGGTCAGAAACAGCGTGTAGCAGTAGCCCGCGCTATCATCACAGAACCTGAAATTCTCCTTGCGGATGAGCCAACAGGTGCCCTTGACTCTAAGTCATCTGCAGCCTTACTTGATGTTTTTGATGAAATCAATGAGCGCGGCCAAACCATTCTCATGGTAACCCACTCAACAGCAGCAGCTAGCAGAGCTAAACGTGTACTCTTTATCAAAGACGGCATTCTTTACAACCAAATCTACCGTGGAGAGAAGACAGAACGTCAGATGTTCCAAGAGATCTCTGATACCTTGACTGTCATGGCAAGCGAGGTGAATTAGTATGTTTCGATTAACCAATAAGTTAGCGGTATCGAACTTGATTAAAAACCGCAAACTCTACTATCCTTTTGCGCTGGCTGTTCTCTTGGCAGTCACCGTCACTTATCTCTTTTATTCCCTAACCTTCAATCCTAAGATTGCGGAAATCCGTGGAGGATCCACCATTCAAGCTACTCTAGGATTTGGTATGTTTGTTGTCACCCTTGCGTCAGCCATTATCGTCCTCTATGCTAATAGTTTTGTTATGAAAAACCGTTCCAAGGAACTAGGAATTTATGGCATGTTGGGCTTGGAGAAGCGTCATCTAATCAGTATGACCTTTAAGGAGTTAGTGCTATTTGGGATTCTAACTGTTGGAGCAGGTATCGGTATTGGAGCCTTGTTTGACAAGTTGATTTTCGCTTTGCTACTCAAACTGATGAAATTGAAGGTTGAACTGGTCGCTACCTTCCAGATGAAAGTTGTCATTGCAGTACTTCTTGTCTTCGGTTTGATTTTCATAGGACTCATGTTCCTAAATGCCCTTCGAATCGCTCGTATGAATGCTCTCCAGCTCTCGCGTGAGAAAGCAAGCGGAGAGAAAAAAGGTCGTTTCCTACCTCTCCAAACGATTCTTGGTTCCATAAGTTTAGGGATTGGCTATTATCTTGCCCTTACGGTAAAAGATCCTCTTACAGCCCTAACAACTTTCTTCCTAGCTGTTTTACTGGTTATCTTTGGTACTTATCTATTGTTTAATGCAGGAATTACCGTTTTCCTTCAAATCTTAAAGAAAAACAAGAAATACTATTACCAACCAAATAACCTCATCTCTGTTTCCAACTTGATTTTTCGTATGAAGAAAAATGCAGTTGGACTAGCAACCATCGCTATTTTGTCAACAATGGTTTTGGTAACCATGTCAGCAGCGACAAGCATTTTCAATTCCGCAGAATCCTTTAAAAAAGTTCTAAATCCTCATGATTTTGGAGTTTCAGGGCAAAATATTGAAAAAGAAGACTTGGACAAACTCTTGAGCCAGTTTGCAAGTGACAAAGGTTATAAGATTAAAGAGAAAGAAGTGATTCGTTACACTTACTTTGGTGTTGCGACCCAAGAAGGAAATAAGTTAACCCTTTTTGAAAAAGGACAAAATCGTGTCCAACCCACAACAGTTTTCATGGTATTTGACCAAAAAGATTATGAAAATATGACTGGTCAAAAACTGTCTCTATCAGGAAATGAGGTCGGACTCTTTGCAAAGAATGAGGGAGTTAAAGAACAGAAAACTCTAACTCTGAATGATCATCAATTTTCTGTCAAAGAAGAATTTAATAAAGATTTCATTGTCAACCATGTCCCAAATCAGTTTAATATTTTGACTGCTGATTACAATTACCTTGTTGTACCTGATTTACAAGCCTTTTTGGATCAATTCCCAGATTCGGCTATCTATAATCAGTTTTACGGTGGCATAAATGTAAATGCCAGTGAAGAAGAACAACTCAAGGTCGCTGAAGAATATGATAAATACCTCGATCAATTTAATGCTCAATTAAACACGGAAGGTAGCTATGTGTATGGTAGTAATTTATCAGATGCTAGTGCTCAGATGAGTGCCCTCTTTGGTGGTGTCTTCTTTATCGGTATTTTCCTATCCATTATCTTTATGGTCGGAACTGTTCTGGTCATCTACTACAAACAAATTTCTGAAGGCTACGAAGATCGTGAACGCTTTATTATCTTGCAGAAAGTCGGTTTGGATCAAAAGCAAATCAAGCAAACCATCAACAAACAGGTTTTAACTGTTTTCTTCCTTCCTTTGCTCTTTGCCTTCATACATCTCGCCTTTGCCTACCATATGCTTAGTCTGATTTTAAAAGTGATTGGTGTAATAGATACGACTATGATGTTGATTGTGACCTTGTCTATCTGCGCTATCTTCCTCATCGCCTATATCTTGATTTTTATGATTACTTCAAGAAGCTATCGCAAGATTGTACAAATGTAAAAAAGATACCTCGACTTCAAAATCGAGGTATTTCTTATGTTCTAAATGCTGAAAAGTTGTCCGAGCAGGAAGGTAACTCCCATAGTCAAGAGCCCAATAGCTAGGTTCCTAATCATAGCTGTTTTGGTTGGGGCTTTTCCAAGTCTGGCACTAGTGTAACCAGTGAGAAGAAGGGCCACACCGACGATAAGGACAGTAGCAGGAATGCGGTATTCACTTGGGAAAATGGTAATTGAAAGCATGGGTGGTAAGCTACCAAGGAAAAAAGAAATAAAGCTAGAGATAGCAGCATGCCAAGGATTGGTAAATTCTTCATACTCAATCCCATATTTTTCCTCTACCAAAGCCTTGAGCGGATTATTTAAAAAGGCTTTGTTGGTGAGAAGTTGGGCTGATGTTTCACACTCGCCATTTTGAATATAGGCAGCATAGAGGGACTTTTTGGCTAGTTCCATATCTTGGTCTAGCAAGATTTGCTCACGTGCAACGGCTGCTTCCTCGGTATCTTTTTGAGTTGAAACAGATACATATTCTCCACCAGCCATTGAAAAGGCACCGGCCAAAATAGCTGCAAATCCTGATAAAAAGATAATCCAGATATTGCTCGTAGCACTAGCAACTCCAATAACCACACCAGCAATGGAAATAATTCCATCGTTAGCACCAAGAACACCCGCACGCAGGATATTTAAACGACCTGCAAAATTTGAATCAATTTCGTGATTTGTTTCTGACATACTAATCTCCTTTTTATCCAGTATAAAGGAAACAGGTAATGAAATCAATCTTTTAAAAGTATCTGAAAAAAGTTGCACGATTTTAATGATATAAAAATGTCGACATCTTCTCTGCTAAATCAAACACCGAGGGTACTGAGTATAGAATTGCATAAAAAATTTTAAATTAAATATGATAAACATTTTGTTCACTTTATAATCGTTTACAAGAGAATAATTAGTGTGAAATCAAATAAAATCCAACTATTTTGCGAACTTTTTTATATTTTTTTCGTAAAAGGCTTTACAAGTTCTTAAAAACATGATATAGTAATAAAGCTTAGAAAATGAGATGATGTTTTCTAGCAAATATAAACCCGAGTAAAAAATGCCTACGGACAGGCAGGGTTGAATGCCGAAGCGTGGTTGAAAAACCACATTATTGATAGGGTTAAAAGCCTACTTTTATAAGTTGATGTTAGGACACTTGTCCTAATTCATAAATTTTTAGTGTGGTGAAAGCACACGTCATCTTGTGAAACGATCAATAAAGTACGTAATATTTGCTACTAGAGAGTTAGGAAACATCGGGAACAGACATACTCAAAAGAAACAAACAAAAAAACGTCAGAAGATTGCAGAGCAGGTGAAAACCTGTTCTTTTTTCATGAGTCAACCTTTAGTTCCTTAGTTTTCATAAGGTCCTAAAAATATTGAAAGGAGTATGTCTTGAAGGAGTTAGATCAAAACCAAGCCCCAATTTATGAGGCCATGGTGAAGTTACGCAAGAAAAGGATTGTTCCCTTTGATGTTCCAGGTCACAAGCGTGGACGAGGAAATCCAGAACTTGTCGAACTCTTAGGAGAAAAATGTGTAGGCATTGATGTTAATTCGATGAAACCCTTGGATAATCTTGGTCACCCCATTTCGATTATTCGGGATGCAGAGGAGCTGGCAGCTGATGCTTTTGGAGCTAGTCATGCCTTTCTCATGATTGGGGGAACAACCTCATCGGTGCAGACTATGATTCTGTCAACCTGCAAGGCAGGAGATAAGATTATTCTGCCACGTAATGTCCACAAATCTGCTATTAATGCGTTGGTTCTATGTGGTGCCATTCCAATCTATATCGAGATGAGTGTAGATCCTAAGATTGGTATCGCTTTAGGTCTTGAAAATGACCGAGTAGCACAGGCCATAAAGGACCATCCAGATGCCAAGGCCATTTTGATTAACAACCCCACTTACTACGGCATCTGTTCAGACCTAAAAGGTTTGACAGAAATGGCTCATGAAGCTGGCATGATGGTTTTAGTAGATGAAGCCCACGGAGCACACTTACATTTTACTGATAAACTTCCAATTTCTGCTATGGATGCAGGTGCTGATATGGCAGCAGTCTCCATGCATAAGTCTGGTGGGAGTTTGACCCAAAGTTCGCTTCTTTTAATCGGGGAGCAGATGAATCCTGAATACGTTCGTCAGATCATCAACCTGACCCAGTCAACATCCGCCTCTTACCTGTTGATGGCTAGTCTGGATATTTCGCGTCGCAACTTGGCTCTTCGAGGTAAAGAGTCGTTTGAGAAGGTCATTGAGCTATCCGAGTACGCTCGTCGTGAAATCAATGCCATTGGTGGCTACTATGCCTATTCAAAAGAGTTAATAGATGGTGTGTCGGTCTGTGATTTTGATGTAACCAAGCTGTCAGTTTACACCCAGGGTATTGGCTTAACAGGTATCGAGGTTTATGACCTCCTACGAGACGAATACGACATTCAGATTGAGTTTGGTGATATTGGCAATATCTTGGCCTATATTTCGATTGGTGACCGCATCCAAGACATCGAGCGCTTGGTTGGTGCTCTTGCTGATATCAAGAGACTCTATTCACGAGATGGGAAGGACTTGATAGCTGGAGAATATATCCAACCGGAGTTGGTGTTATCTCCACAAGAAGCCTTCTATTCAGAGAGAAAAAGTTTGACCTTGGATGAATCTGTTGGACAGGTCTGTGGAGAATTTGTCATGTGCTATCCTCCAGGGATTCCTATCTTGGCTCCTGGTGAACGCATTACACGAGAAATTGTAGACTATATCCAATTTGCCAAAGAACGTGGTTGCTCCCTCCAAGGGACGGAAGATCCTGAGGTCAATCACATCAACGTCATTAAGAGAAAGGAGAACTAGATGGATTTATGGTTTTCTGAAGTTCATACTCCAGATGTGAAATTGTCCCTGAGAACAGCCAAGCAACTCTACGCTGGTAAAAGTGAATGGCAGGATATCGAAGTCTTGGATACACCAGCTTTTGGAAAGATTTTGATTTTAAATGGGCACGTCTTGTTCTCAGATGCGGATGATTTTGTCTACAATGAAATGACCGTCCACGTTCCCATGGCTGTCCACCCAAATCCCAAGAAAGTCTTGGTTATTGGGGGTGGTGACGGCGGTGTTGCCCAAGTATTAACACTCTATCCTGAATTGGAACAAATCGATATTGTAGAACCTGATGAAATGTTGGTAGAGGTTTGTCGTGAGTATTTCCCAGATTTTGCCGCAGGGCTAGACGATCCTCGTGTTACCATTTACTACCAAAATGGGCTACGCTTTTTGCGAAACTGCGAAGATGACTATGATATTATCATCAACGATGCGACAGATCCATTTGGACATACGGAAGGGCTCTTTACCAAGGAATTTTACGGCAATAGTTATAGGGCTCTGAAGGAAGACGGTATCATGATTTACCAGCATGGGAGTCCCTTCTTTGATGAGGATGAGTCAGCTTGCCGAAGCATGCACCGCAAGGTCAATCAAGCCTTTCCAATCAGTCGGGTCTATCAAGCACATATTCCAACCAGCCCAGCTGGCTATTGGTTGTTTGGATTTGCATCGAAAAAATATCACCCTGTCAAAGATTTTGACAAGGAAGGCTGGAAAAAACGCCAGCTTTTCACAGAATACTATACTGCAAACTTACACGTGGGAGCCTTTATGTTGCCCAAGTATGTTGAGGACATTTTAGAAGAAGAGGAAGGAAAAAAATGAGTCGTTTATTAGTTATTGGATGTGGGGGCGTTGCCCAAGTTGCTATTTCAAAGATTTGCCAAGATAGCGAAACCTTTACAGAAATTATGATTGCTAGCCGTACCAAGTCAAAATGTGATGACTTGAAGGCTAAGCTGGAAGGCAAAACAAGTACAAAGATTGAGACAGCTGCTCTTGATGCTGATAATGTTCAAGAAGTCATTGCCCTGATTGAAAGCTACAAACCAGAAGCTGTTTTGAACGTAGCTTTACCTTATCAAGACTTGACTATCATGGATGCTTGTTTGGCAACAGGAGTCCACTATATCGATACCGCCAACTATGAGGCTGAGGATACAGAAGATCCTGAATGGCGTGCTATTTATGAGAAACGTTGCAAGGAACTTGGTTTTACTGCCTACTTTGACTACTCCTGGCAGTGGGCTTACCAAGAAAAATTCAAGGAAGCAGGCCTGACTGCCTTGCTTGGTTCTGGATTTGATCCAGGTGTGACCAGCGTCTTTTCTGCCTATGCTTTGAAACACTATTTTGATGAAATCCACTATATAGATATTTTAGACTGTAATGGTGGTGACCACGGTTATCCATTTGCGACAAACTTCAACCCAGAAATCAATCTCCGCGAGGTTTCTGCGCCAGGTTCTTACTGGGAAGATGGAAAATGGGTCGAAGTTGAAGCCATGTCTATCAAGCGCGAGTATGATTTCCCTCAAGTTGGACAAAAAGACATGTATCTCCTCCACCACGAAGAAATCGAATCATTGGCTAAGAACATTCCAGGCGTTAAACGCATTCGTTTCTTTATGACTTTTGGTCAATCATACTTGACGCACATGAAATGTTTGGAAAATGTCGGTCTCCTTCGTACGGATACCATTAACTTTAACGGTCAAGAAATTGTTCCAATCCAATTTTTGAAAGCCTTGCTTCCAGATCCAGCCAGCCTTGGCCCACGTACTGTAGGTAAAACCAATATCGGCTGTATCTTTGCAGGTGTCAAAGACGGTGTTGAAAAGACCATCTACATCTACAATGTTTGTGACCATCAGGAATGTTACGCGGAAGTTGGTTCACAAGCCATTTCTTACACGACAGGCGTTCCAGCCATGATTGGGACAAAATTAGTCATGAACGGAACTTGGAAACAAGCTGGAGTGTATAACCTTGAAGAATTGGATCCAGATCCATTCATGGAAGCTTTGAATGAGTATGGTTTACCTTGGGTTGTGGTTGAAAATCCACAAATGGTGGACTGATGAAGTTAGAACAAGTACCAACACCAGCTTATGTCATTGACTTAGCCAAGTTAGAAGCCAATTGCCGCATTTTGCAATATGTACAAGAAGAGGCTGGTTGCAAGGTTTTGCTAGCTCAAAAGGCATATTCCCTCTACAAAACCTATCCCTTGATTAGCCAGTATCTATCTGGTACAACTGCAAGTGGTCTATACGAGGCCAAGCTAGCTAGAGAAGAATTTCCAGGAGAAGTCCATGTATTTGCGCCTGCTTTCAAGGATGCGGACTTGGAGGAATTGCTGGAGATAACGGACCATATCGTTTTTAATTCTGAGAGACAGTTGCGTAAGCATGGTTCGCGTTGTCAGGAGGCTGGTATCAGTGTTGGTTTACGTCTCAATCCTCAATGTTCAACACAGGGTGACCATGCGCTCTATGACCCTTGTGCACCTGGTTCTCGTTTTGGAGTCACTCTAGACAAGATTCCGAGTGATTTACTAGATTTGGTGGATGGTCTTCATTTTCACACCCTTTGCGAGCAAGGTTCAGATGATTTACAGACAACTTTGAAAGCAGTAGAAGCGCAATTTGGTTCGTACTTACATGAGGTCAAATGGCTCAATATGGGGGGCGGACACCACATCACAAGAGAAGGTTACGATGTGGAATTGCTGATTTCAGAAATCAAGCGTATCCGAGAAACTTACAATCTTGAAATCTATATCGAGCCAGGTGAAGCCATTGCGCTCAATGCGGGTTATCTAGCAACTGAAGTATTGGATATTGTCGAAAACGGTATGGAAATCTTGGTTTTAGACGCCTCTGCGACCTGCCATATGCCTGATGTACTTGAGATGCCCTATCGTCCACCTTTGAGAAATGGCTTTGAGTCACAGGAAAAAGTCCATACATATAGACTTTCTTCCAATACTTGTCTGACGGGCGATGTGATTGGTGATTATAGCTTTGAAAATTCAGTCCAAATCGGTGATAGACTTTATTTCGAAGACATGGCTATTTACTCATTTGTCAAAAATAATACCTTTAATGGTATTGGATTGCCAAGTCTCTATCTTATGGACGAACAGGGAGACTGTAGCTTAGTCAAATCCTTTGGCTATCAAGATTTTAAAGGGAGATTATCATGATGGACAGTCCCAAAAAATTAGGCTATCGCATGCCAGCAGAATACGAGCCCCATCATGGTACTCTCATGATCTGGCCGACTCGACCAGGTTCATGGCCTTTTCAAGGAAAAGCTGCTAAAGCAGCATTTAGCCAGATTATCAAGACCATAGCAGAAGGGGAAAGAGTCTATCTTTTGGTGGAGCAAGACTATCTATCTGAAGCCCAATCTTATCTTGGAGACAAGGTTGTTTATTTAGACATTCCCACCAATGATGCCTGGGCGCGTGATACTGGCCCAACCATTCTCCTTAATGATAAAAGGGAAAAGTTGGCAGTAGACTGGTCTTTCAATGCTTGGGGTGGCGTTGTGGACGGTCTTTATCAAGATTATGAAGATGATGACCAAGTAGCCAGTCGTTTTGCTGAGGCCTTGGAAATGCCTGTTTACGATGCTAAGCCTTTCGTCCTTGAAGGCGGAGCCATTCATAGCGATGGTCAAGGAACCATTCTCGTAACTGAAAGTTGCTTGCTTAGTCCTGGTCGCAATCCTAACCTGACTAAAGAGGAAATCGAGAATACCTTATTAGACAGCCTTGGTGCTGAAAAAGTTATCTGGCTTCCTTATGGTATTTATCAGGACGAAACCAATGAACACGTTGACAATGTTGCTGCCTTCGTTGGTCCTGCAGAGCTTGTTTTAGCTTGGACGGACGACAAAAGTGATCCTCAGCATGCCATGTCAGCAGCTGATTTAGAGCTTTTAGAAAAGGAAACAGATGCAAAAGGTCGTCCCTTCACCATTCATAAACTTCCAATTCCAGCTCTTCATCAAGTTGTAACCAAAGAGGATTTGCCAGGCTACATCTATGAAGAAGGAGAAGAAGAGCGATATGCAGGTGAACGACTAGCAGCTTCCTACGTAAACTTTTATATCGCCAACAAGGCTGTCCTAGTTCCTCAGTTTCAGGATAAAAACGACCAAGTGGCCTTAGATATCCTCAGTAAGTGTTTCCCAGACCGTAAAGTTGTCGGAATTCCAGCCAGAGATATTCTTTTAGGTGGTGGCAATATTCACTGTATCACCCAACAAATCCCAGAATAGGAGAAAAAGATGAGAAATGTAAGAGTTGCAGCCATTCAGATGCAATGTGCCAAGGATGTGGCAACAAATATTCAAACAGCGGAGCGTTTAGTACGTCAGGCTGCAGAACAAGGTGCACAAATTATCCTTTTACCCGAATTGTTTGAACGTCCCTATTTCTGTCAGGAACGTCAGTATGACTACTACCAACATGCCCAGTCGGTGACAGACAATACAGCCATTCAGCATTTTAAGGTGATTGCTAAGGAACTAAAAGTTGTTTTACCAATCAGTTTCTATGAAAAAGATGGCAATGTCTTGTATAACTCTATTGCCGTCATTGATGCAGATGGAGAAGTGCTGGGCGTTTATCGAAAGACCCACATACCAGATGACCATTACTATCAAGAAAAATTCTATTTCACGCCTGGCAATACAGGTTTCAAGGTCTGGGATACTCGCTATGCTAAGATTGGGATCGGTATCTGTTGGGATCAATGGTTCCCTGAAACAGCCCGTTGTCTTGCATTGAATGGTGCTGAATTGCTCTTTTATCCAACTGCTATTGGCTCTGAGCCTATCCTAGATACGGACAGTTGTGGTCATTGGCAACGTACCATGCAAGGACACGCAGCAGCAAATATTGTCCCAGTTATTGCAGCCAATCGTTATGGTTTGGAGGAAGTCACTCCTAGTGAGGAAAATGGTGGACAGAGTTCCAGTCTTGACTTCTACGGTTCCTCCTTTATGACGGATGAAACAGGAGCTATTCTAGAGCGAGCTGAAAGACAAGGAGAAGCTGTTCTGTTAGCTACTTATGATCTTGACAAGGGAGCAGGCGAACGCCTAAACTGGGGCTTGTTTCGAGATAGAAGACCAGAAATGTATCGACGAATTACGGACTAGTAGGGGAGAAATGAGAGATTTATTATGCTAGACTCGTTTTTACTAGCAACTATAAGATACTAGGTCATCTAGCAAGTGAATTTTACATTTTAACCCTCTAAGGCTTTCTCGCGCTTTAATGCGAGGAGCTTTTCTATTTAAGCTTTATCAATAAAACATGCTATAATAGTTGCAGAAAGGTTGGTATTTATGGCTAGGATATTGGTTATTGAAGACAATAGTGACATTCAAGAGATTTTGCGAACACTTCTTACTGAGGAGCATGAGGTAATTCAAGCCTTTTCCGGTACAGAAGGAATCATGCGTTTTGACCAAGGTGGGATTGAGCTCGTTTTGCTAGATATCATGCTTCCTGGGAAAAATGGGGATCAGGTTTTAAAAGCCATCAGGGAACAAAGTCAAACTCCAGTCATTATGCTAACGGCTTTGAGCGATAAGAAGCTAATCAGTCAATATCTCTTAGATGGTGCCAATGATTACATAGTGAAACCTTTTGATTTGGATGAAGTCTTTGCTAGAGTTACTGTTCAGTTACGCCAAAGTGCAGAAAAACAGCCTGTGGAAATAGTAAAAACTGAAAATCTGCCACAAAACTTGAAAAATATCCAGTTTGATGCAGAAAGTTTTGAAATCAAAAATAACCAGGAAACGATTCGCCTTGCCAAGAAAGAATGCTTGATTCTCCAAACTCTCCTTAAACATCCTAAGAAAATTTTCACCAAGGAAGAACTGTATGAATTGGTCTGGGAGGAGAGCTACCTACCTGGAGATAATACCCTCAATACGCATTTGAGTAATCTTCGTAAAAAATTAAACCAGCTTGACCCAAATCAAGAATATATTGAAACCATCTGGGGCGTTGGGGTAAGATTAAAAGGAGACAAGCAATGACCTACATGATAATTTTTGTCCTACTAGTACTCCTAATTATTTTATCGATTGCATTGATTCGCTACCATCTAGCACTTAAAAACTTGAGTCAACAGATTGAAGACAAGATTCTCACAGGTAGTATGAAAAGAGTCGGAGTCAGCATTTTTTCCAAACATTTTTTACATCTCTACCAGCAGATTGATAATCTATTTCAGGAAGTGGAACAATCTCGATTGGTTATGAAAAGGGAAAAACAGACTCTGGATATGGCCATCAGCAATATCGCCCATGATATTCGGACGCCTTTGACTATCGCTTCAGGCTACACGCAACAATTGATAAAGTCTCCTGAAAACCAAGCAGAAACCCTACAAAAAATTGCCAATCATCTTGATTTAGTTTCCAAACGTTTGGAGGCACTCCTAGAATATCGTCGTTTGATGGAAGGGGCTGTCAAACCGAAACTGGAAGAAGTGGATTTTTCAACTTTTATCACCAAAAAGACTCTGGCTTATTATGATGTTTTTCAAGCGGCGAATATCACGCTTGATTTTAAGGTTGAAGATGATTTAAAAATGAGAACTGATGAAGACTTGCTGGATCGAATTTTACAAAATCTGCTTGGAAATGTCCTCAAACATGGCAAGGAAGAAGCGCGTCTATCTTTGAGAAAGGAAAAGGGACAGCTTGTCTTAGAGATTGCAAACCTTGTCAAACAGCCCATCAAAAAAATAGAAAATCTCAGCAACCGTTTTTATTCTGAAAATCTATCTGATACGGAAGAATCCTCTGGTTTAGGCCTTTATATCACTGAGGAATTATGTCATCTTCTCGGTGCAGAGATGAAACTAAGCACAGATGGGCAATGGTTGTCGGTTTTCATTTACTTTTAACGAAAAGAAACCCCCTCTGTAGGCTAGAGGAGGTCATTTTTTATAAACTTTTCTTTTTGAAAACTGTCAATCCACTTAGATTAAAGATTACAATAACAGCTAAGCTACCTATAAGTGTATAGAAAATGGATTCACTATTAGCAGTCATAGCATAGGTAAATTGCAAGGACAAATATGGCAAAATTTTGATACTTGGGAAGATGAGCATTGGCATAGAAAGTAAGATAGAGCTGACAAAATAACCAATAAATACTGCAAGATAAGAATGACTCACATAGAGAATAAAGGAAACAATGGAAAGCCAAGCAAGGAGGCAACATAATTGAAGGAAAATGGTTATCAGTAGATTTCCAATAAAGCCATCAGGCATAGTTCCAAATCCATTTAAGATAGTTGCTGGAATAAAGGCAATCACAAGACAGATGATGACTTGCAAAAGTGCAATACAAGTCAATACAAAGGCTTTGGCAAGGAAAAACTCGGTACGAGAAACACCCACTGTTAAATTATTTTTATAGAGTTTACCGATTAAATCAACTCCAAGCACGAGGCAGGCTAGGACGATGCAGAGAAAAATGAGGTTTGAACCTTGACTAGATGCGTTGATCAGGGCTTGTATACCATTCCAACCTTGGATTGGTATATCTGGTTCTTCTGTCTGGATTGCCATTAGTTGACCCGTAGCCCCAAAAATAGCCCCCATTAACATGAGTAAAAAGAGAATGAACTCTGTAATCCAGAATCCTTTGGAACGGAAAAGACGGTAAAAGTCTGCTTGAATGGTATGTATCATAATTTTTCTCCTATTGAACCAATTGAGTGAAGTATTCTTCTAGGTTTTGACGAGCATAGTAAATCTCGTCAATGGCAACATCTGCCAAGGTTAATTCCTTGAGAATCTGTTTGACATCTTGTTCCTGACCAAAGATATGGATTTCATTTTCAGGATTAACAACCTTGAACTGGAGCTGGATTTGTTCTTTCAATACTTGACAAGCTTTCTCTTGATCAGCTGTCTTAAGCACAATATAATCTTCACTTAGTGTTTCAAATTCAGCCTTGCTGATTTCACGGATAACCTTGCCTTGATCTAAAATACCAAAGCGATTAGCTAGGAGATAGAGTTCTGACAAGATATGGCTAGAGATGAGAATAGTGATCCCTTTCTCTTGATTGAGCCGTTGAATCATGAGTCGAAATTCTTTGATACCGATTGGGTCGAGACCGTTGATAGGTTCATCTAAAATCAGGAAGTCTGGTTTGGATAGGAGGGCAATGGCGATCCCAAGTCTTTGTTTCATTCCTAGCGAGAAATCACGAAAGAATTTTTTACCTGTATCTGCCAAACCTACATAGTCCAGGGTTTCACGAATGACTTGATCAGCATTTGGAATATGCCGAATCATACAGTAATATTTCAGATTTTGATAAGCTGTTAAGTGATTATGAGCTACAGGTGATTCGATAACAGAACCTACTCGAGATAGAGACTTGCTCCACTCATTTTCCGTTTTGCTGGAGAAGAGGGAAACAGTTCCTTTATCCGCAAAAAGTAGTTGCGTAATAATTTTTATCAAGGTGGTCTTCCCAGCTCCATTCTTTCCTATAAGTCCATAAATATCTCCCTCTCTTATGGTTAGATGAAGATCCTGAAGAATAGCTTGTTTGGCAAAGTTTTTGGACAATCCATGAATGTCAAGTACTGTTTTCATGATTCTCTCCTTTTGATTTATTTTGATAATTTTAGTATAAAGCATAGAAATCAAAGAAAGCTCAAGCATTTCTAAAGAGTTTCTAAAGTTTTAGGAATTCTTAAATATCAAAACCCAGTTGATATGAACTGGGCTTCTTGATTATAAAATATATTTCTCAATGGCACGCGCAACGCCGTCTTCTTCGTTGCTGGCTGTAACATCATCAGCTAGAGATTTGACATAATCGCTGGCATTTCCCATAGCAATACCAAGCCCTGCAAACTGGAGCATTTCGATATCGTTATTAGCATCGCCCATAGCCATAATCTCTGAGGAATCAATCTTCAAAATATCTGCTAGTCGAGAAAGAGCAGTAGCCTTTGTCGTACCAAGTGGCATGGCTTCATAAATAACAGGCTGTGAACGAACTCCACTAAATCGTTGACAGAGTTCCCCAGCAAAACGCTCTTCAAAATCGTCTGTTTGCTCTCTGGTGCCCAAAAACATCCCTTGGAACATCCGGTACTTGCCACTAGTCGCTTCCTCAAGAGAAATTTCAGTCAGGTCTGAAAAGACTAGTTTAGCATCATTTTGAACAATTTCATTAGGCTTGCCACCGAGGACAAAATAATGAGTCTCGTCAAAAAGTGTCAACTGAACCTCACTTTTTTCAGCAAGCTCATAGAGGTATTCGATGTCAGCTGGACTGAGTTCTTGCCAGTCGACTAGCCCCCAATCACTTGTCTGGTGAGTTGAACAACCGTTGTTAACAATCACATACTCATTCTGGAGATCAAGCCCCAGTTTTTGATAGTAGGGGAGGACACCAAAAAGCGGGCGACCTGTACAGAGAACCAGTTTGACACCTTTTTCAATAGCTTGGTGAATAGCAGTAATATGAGCTTGTGGGATTTCCTTGGCTTCATTGAGGAGGGTTCCGTCCATATCCAAGGCTAGTAGTTTAATCATAAGACTTCCTTCTTTATCTTTTGGTATTATTATAGCATATTTTGGAGAAGAAATTGATAGAAAGCTTGGGGCTAATTGATTTTACAGTTTAGGATGTTTTGATAACAATTCATGATTTGAAGAGGATATTTGGCCAAGATATGCTATACTAAAATTGTCAATGTTGCAACTAGACAAGCATAAAAAAACTAGCTTAAAATAGTTTTTTTGTAAGTAGGTATGAGTATCAGATTACTCAACTAATCTAAACAATAACGGAGGAAATATATCATGATTTTAATGACAAAAAATATAAATCTAACAAATGAAGAATTAGAACTGATACAAGGTGGAGCAGATCCCTATGGAAAAGAACCTAATGGTTATTTTCCTTGGCAAATAGAGCCGGTATTAACTATGCCGGTTCATGGATTTTGTCCCAGAGGAACCTATGATTTAGGATATATTGGAGGAGGCAATCATCTTTGCAAAGGAAGTCCTGTGAGATTTTAAGTAAAATTTATTAGGAATATGGAGAAAACAGAGGATTTAATATGAAAAAACGGATTATTCAGATTTTACTAGCATTATCCTTAATTTTTTACAAATCAACTTGGTTTTGGGGAATTTTCAATCACCTCGCAAAGCCCTATCTACCAGCAAGTCGTGAATTTTTTCAGATTCTGCTTTGGATGGAGAGTGGAGGTCTTTTATTAGCGGTCATCTATCTACTAGTTTTTGCAGGAAAGAAGACTTTTCATTTCAAATGGCAGCTGAGGCACTTTATCTACCTTTTACTGGGTTACATCATTTTGTATATGTCTGACTTCCTCTTGTCTTATTTCATACCCTCGTCTTCAAATCAAATTTCTTTGAATGAAACGATAGAAATGATGGGGAGACAGGAATTACCCTATTTCTTGCTCATAGCTTGCTTCATCGGCCCTATTGCTGAGGAGTTGATTTACCGCGGTGTGCTTATGACAACCTTTTTCAAAAACTCGCCTTGGTACGGAGATGTCTTGCTTTCTGCTATTATTTTCGGTTATATTCATATCAATTTTGCTTTAACACCTCTTGCTTTTTTCATTTATGCTAGTGGAGGTCTCATTTTAGCTCTACTGTATCTCATGACAAAAAATCTCTACTATCCAATACTAGTTCATATTCTCATCAATATCACTGCCTTCTGGAATGTATGGTTACTCCTATTTTCAGGAAGTTAGCTTACTAAAACAATGTCGGAACTTTCCGGCATTTTCTTTTTTTCACAAATAGTCAACGTTTTTCTTTTCGATATTGGAGTGGTGTGTATCCAGTTATTTTTTTGAATTGATTTTGAAAATAAGATTGGCTTGAGAAAGGCAGATAGTGAAGATAGTTAAGAAGAATAGGATGTTCTTTTTTACTTTTTGGAAAACTTCTAAAATATGGTATAATGAAAAGATAAAGAAGTTGGGGGTAGAAGATGAACATTCAACAATTACGCTATGTTGTTGCCATTGCCAATAGCGGTACTTTTCGTGAAGCTGCTGAAAAGATGTATGTTAGTCAGCCGAGTCTGTCTATTTCTGTTCGTGATTTGGAAAAAGAATTGGGCTTTAAGATTTTTCGTCGGACCAGTTCAGGGACTTTCTTGACCCGTCGTGGTATGGAATTCTATGAAAAAGCGCAAGAATTGGTTAAAGGATTTGATATTTTTCAAAATCAGTATGCCAATCCTGAGGAAGAAAAAGATGAATTTTCCATTGCTAGTCAGCACTATGACTTCTTGCCACCGACGATTACGGCTTTTTCAGAGCGCTATCCTGATTATAAGAACTTTCGTATTTTTGAATCAACTACTGTTCAAATCTTAGACGAAGTAGCGCAAGGGCATAGTGAGATTGGGATTATCTACCTCAACAATCAAAATAAAAAGGGGATTATGCAACGGGTTGAAAAGCTAGGTCTGGAGGTCATTGAATTGATTCCTTTCCATACCCATATTTATCTCCGTGAGGGTCATCCTTTAGCCCAGAAAGAGGAATTAGTCATGGAGGATTTAGCGGATTTACCAACGGTTCGTTTCACTCAAGAGAAAGATGAGTACCTTTATTATTCAGAGAACTTTGTTGATACTAGTGCGAGCTCGCAGATGTTCAATGTGACAGACCGTGCCACCTTAAATGGCATTTTGGAGCGGACGGATGCTTATGCAACAGGTTCTGGATTTTTAGATAGTGACAGTGTGAATGGCATCACAGTTATTCGTCTCAAGGATAACCTAGATAATCGCATGGTCTATGTTAAACGTGAAGAAGTGGAGCTGAGTCAAGCTGGGACTCTCTTCGTAGAAGTCATGCAAGAATATTTTGATCAGAAGAGGAAATCATGAAAAAAAGAGGAATAGTGGCAGTCATTGTACTGCTTTTGATTGGTCTGGATCAGTTGGTTAAATCCTATATCGTCCAACAGATTCCACTGGGTGAAGTTCGTTCTTGGATTCCCAATTTCGTTAGCTTGACCTACCTGCAAAATCGAGGGGCAGCCTTTTCTATCTTACAAGATCAGCAGTTCTTATTCGCTGTCATTACTCTGGTTGTCGTGGTAGGTGCCATTTGGTATCTACATAAACACATGGAGAACTCACTTTGGATGGTCTTGGGTTTGACCTTGATTATCGCAGGTGGTCTTGGAAACTTTATTGACAGGGTGAGTCAGGGATTTGTTGTGGATATGATCCACCTTGACTTTATCAATTTTGCAATTTTCAATGTGGCAGATAGCTATCTGACGGTTGGAGTGATTATTTTATTGATTGCAATGCTAAAAGAGGAAATAAATGGAAATTAAAATTGAAACTGGTGGCCTGCGTTTAGATAAGGCTTTGTCGGATTTAACAGAATTATCACGCAGTCTCGCGAATGAACAAATTAAATCAGGACAGGTCTTGGTCAATGGCCAAGTCAAGAAAGCTAAATACACTGTCCAAGAGGGCGATGTCGTCACTTACCATGTGCCAGAGCCAGAGGTTTTAGAGTATGTGGCTGAGGATCTTCCACTAGAAATCATCTACCAAGATGAGGACGTTGCTGTCGTTAACAAGCCCCAGGGGATGGTGGTGCATCCGAGTGCTGGTCATACTAGTGGAACTCTGGTAAATGCCCTTATGTACCATATTAAGGACTTGTCGGGTATCAATGGGGTTCTGCGTCCAGGAATTGTTCACCGTATTGATAAGGATACGTCAGGTCTTCTCATGATTGCTAAAAATGATGAGGCGCACTTAGCACTTGCCCAAGAACTCAAGGATAAAAAGTCTCTCCGCAAATATTGGGCGATTGTTCATGGAAATTTGCCCAATGATCGCGGTGTCATTGAAGCACCGATTGGTCGTAGTGAAAAAGACCGTAAGAAACAGGCTGTGACTGCTAAAGGTAAGCCTGCAGTTACCCGTTTTCACGTCTTGGAACGCTTTGGTGATTATAGCTTAGTAGAGTTGCAACTGGAGACAGGGCGCACCCATCAGATTCGTGTTCACATGGCTTATATTGGCCATTCAGTCGCTGGTGATGAAGTCTATGGTCCACGCAAGACACTTAAGGGGCATGGACAGTTTCTCCATGCCAAGACTCTAGGATTTACCCATCCGAGAACAGGTGAGACCTTGGAATTTACAGCAGATATCCCAGAGATATTTAAGGAAACCTTGGAGAAATTAAGGAAGTAAGAATGAAAAAGAAATTGATTAGTTTAGCACTTGCAGGCGCTTTTTTAGGTTTGTCATGGTATGGGAATGTTCAAGCTCAAGAAAGTTCAGGAAATAAAATCCACTTTATCAATGTTCAAGAAGGTGGCAGTGATGCGATTATTCTTGAAAGCAATGGACATTTTGCCATGGTGGATACAGGAGAAGATTATGATTTCCCAGATGGAAGTGATTCTCGCTATCCATGGAGAGAAGGAATTGAAACGTCTTATAAGCATGTTCTAACAGACCGTGTCTTTCGTCGTTTGAAGGAATTGGGTGTCCAAAAACTTGATTTTATTTTGGTGACCCATACCCACAGTGATCATATTGGAAATGTTGATGAATTACTGTCTACCTATCCAGTTGACCGAGTCTATCTTAAAAAATATAGTGATAATCGTATTACTAATTCTGAACGTTTATGGGATAATCTGTACGGTTATGATAAGGTTTTACAGACTGCCGCCGAAAAAGGTGTTTCAGTTATTCAAAACATCACACAGGGAGATGCTCATTTTCAGTTTGGGGACATGGATATTCAGCTCTATAATTATGAAAATGAAACTGATTCATCGGGTGAATTAAAGAAAATTTGGGATGATAATTCTAATTCCTTGATTAGCGTGGTAAAAGTCAATGGTAAGAAAATTTACCTTGGGGGCGATTTAGATAATGTTCATGGAGCAGAAGACAAGTATGGTCCTCTCATTGGAAAAGTTGATTTGATGAAGTTTAATCATCATAAGGATACCGAAAAATCAAATACAAAAAACTTTATATTAAATCTATCTCCAGAAATCATAGTGCAGACAAGTGATGCTGTTCCAGGTTTTTATGATAGTCCTATTGTAGACAACCCTGAATATATAGCATGGTTAGATAGTTTAGGGATAAAGCGAATAAATGCAGCTAGTACAGAATATGATGCAACTGTTTTTGATATTAGACAAAATGGCATAGTTGATATAAGTAAACAATATAAAAAAATACCATCGTTTGTTTCGGGATGGCATCAGAAATCTAATGGCGAGTGGTGGTACCAAGCACCAGATTCTACAGGAAATTATTCTATCGGTTGGAACGAAATTGATGGAAAAAGATATTATTTTAATCAAAAAGGAATTCTAATAGAGCAATAATGAAAAAGAAATTGATTAGTTTAGCACTTGCAGGCGCTTTTTTAGGTTTGTCATGGTATGGAAATGTTCAAGCTCAAGAAAGTTCAGGAAATAAAATTCACTTTATCAATGTTCAAGAAGGTGGCAGTGATGCGATTATTCTTGAAAGCAATGGACATTTTGCCATGGTGGATACAGGAGAAGATTATGATTTCCCAGATGGAAGTGATTCTCGTTATCCATGGAGAGAAGGAATTGAAACGTCTTATAAGCATGTTCTAACAGACCGTGTCTTTCGTCGTTTGAAGGAATTGGGTGTTCAAAAACTTGATTTTATTTTGGTGACCCATACCCACAGTGATCATATTGGAAATGTTGATGAATTACTGTCTACCTATCCAGTTGACCGAGTCTATCTTAAAAAATATAGTGATAGTCGTATTACTA
The DNA here is from genome assembly GCF_013276625.1 of Streptococcus sp. 9903. Classification (NCBI taxonomy): domain Bacteria; kingdom Bacillati; phylum Bacillota; class Bacilli; order Lactobacillales; family Streptococcaceae; genus Streptococcus; species Streptococcus sp. 9903. Next base: position 44,903 of record NZ_VMLI01000001.1, read on the forward strand.
ATTCTGAACGTCTATGGGATAATCTGTACGGTTATGATAAGGTTTTACAGACTGCTTCAGAAAAAGGTGTTTCAGTTATTCAAAACATCACACAGGAAGATGCTCATTTTCAGTTTGGGGACATGGATATTCAACTCTATAACTATGAAAATGAAACTGATTCATCAGGTGAATTAAAGAAAATTTGGGATGACAATTCCAATTCCCTGATTAGTGTAGTGAAAGTCAATGGCAAGAAAATTTACCTTGGGGGCGACTTAGATAATGTGCATGGAGCGGAAGATAAGTATGGACCTCTTATTGGAAAAGTTGATTTGATGAAGTTTAATCATCACCATGATACAAACAAATCAAATACCAAGGATTTCATTAAAAATTTGAGTCCGAGTTTGATTGTTCAAACTTCGGATAGTCTACCTTGGAAAAATGGTGTTGATAGTGAGTATGTTAATTGGCTCAAAGAACGAGGAATTGAGAGGATCAACGCAGCCAGCAAAGACTATGATGCAACAGTTTTTGATATTCGAAAAGACGGTTTAGTAAACATTTCAACTTCCTACAAGCCGATTCCAAGTTTTCAAGCTGGTTGGCATAAGAGTGCGTATGGGAATTGGTGGTATCAAGCACCTGATTCTACAGGAGAGTATGCTGTCGGTTGGAATGAAATCGAAGGTGAATGGTATTACTTTAACCAAACGGGTATCTTGTTACAGAATCAATGGAAAAAATGGAACAATCATTGGTTCTATTTGACAGACTCTGGTGCTTCTTCTAAAAATTGGAAGAAAATTGATGGAATCTGGTATTATTTCAACAAAGAAAATCAGATGGAAATTGGTTGGGTAAATACTGGAGGTCAGAATTATTATTTATCCAAGGATGGTTCGCTGCAAACAGGTTGGCTTCAATATAAGGGGCAATGGTATTACTTTGCTCAATCAGGAGAAATGAAAACGGGCTGGGTAAAAGATAAAGAAACTTGGTACTATATGAATTCTACTGGTATTATGAAGACAGGTGAAATAGAAGTTGCAGGTCAACATTACTATCTAGAAGAATCAGGAGCTATGAAGCAAGGCTGGCTTAAAAAGGCAAACGATTGGTATTTCTATAAGGAAGACGGTTCACGAGCTGTGGGTTGGATCAAGGACAAGGATAAATGGTACTTCTTGAAAGAAAATGGTCAATTGCTTGTGAACGGTAAGACACCAGAAGGCTATACTGTTGATTCAAGTGGTGCCTGGTTAGTGGATGTTCCGGTAGAGAAATCTGCTACAATTAAAACTACAAGTAATTCAGAAATAAAAGAATCTAAAGAAGTAGTGAAAAAGGATCTTGAAAATCAAGAAACGAGTCAACATGAAAGTGTTGCAAGTTCATCAACTAGGCAAGATTTTACTTCATCAACTTCAAAAAGCTCTGAGACGAGTACAAACAAATCGGAATCAGAACAGTAGTAAAAAAGAAGGTTTTAGGGCCTTCTTTTTCTATCAACTCTTTTCTATTTCCTGTCATTCATGTTATAATGGATGAATATGAAGAATCGGAGTGAGACTATGAAATACAAACGGATTGTCTTTAAGGTGGGGACTTCTTCTCTGACAAATGAGGATGGAAGTTTATCACGTAGTAAGGTAAAGGCTATTACCCAGCAGTTGGCTATGTTGCACGAGGCTGGTCATGAATTGATTTTGGTGTCGTCAGGTGCCATTGCGGCTGGTTTTGGGGCCTTAGGATTTAAAAAGCGTCCGACTAAGATTGCTGATAAGCAGGCTTCAGCAGCGGTAGGGCAAGGGCTTTTGTTGGAAGAATACACGACCAATCTTCTCTTGCGCCAAATCGTTTCTGCACAAATCTTGCTGACCCAGGACGACTTTGTGGATAAGCGTCGTTATAAAAATGCCCATCAAGCCTTGTCAGTTCTACTTAGCCGTGGGGCGATTCCTATTATTAACGAGAATGACAGTGTCGTCATTGATGAGCTCAAGGTCGGGGACAATGACACTCTAAGTGCCCAGGTAGCAGCTATGGTCCAAGCAGATCTTTTGGTCCTCTTGACAGACGTAGACGGTCTATATACAGGAAATCCTAATTCAGATCCAAGAGCAAAACGCTTGGAGAAAATCGAGACTATCAATCGTGAGATTATTGATATGGCCGGTGGAGCAGGTTCGTCTAATGGTACAGGGGGCATGTTAACCAAAATCAAAGCTGCAACTATCGCGACGGAATCAGGAGTTCCTGTTTATATCTGCTCATCCTTGAAGTCAGATGCCATGATTGAGGCAGCTGAGGAGACCAAGGATGGTTCCTACTTTGTTGCTCAAGAGAAAGGACTTCGTACCCAGAAACAATGGCTGGCCTTTTATGCTCAGAGTCAAGGTTCTATTTGGGTTGATAAAGGGGCTGCAGAAGCTCTCTCCCAACATGGAAAGAGTCTTCTCTTATCTGGTGTTGTTGAAGCAGAAGGAGCCTTTTCTTACGGTGATATCGTGACAGTATTTGACAAGGAAAGTGGAAAATCACTTGGAAAAGGGCGTGTGCAATTTGGTGCATCTGCTTTGGAGGATATGTTGCGTTTTCAAAAAGCCAAGGGGGTCTTGATTCACCGTGATGACTGGATTTCCATTACTCCTGAAATCCAACTACTCTTTACAGAATTTTAGAGGTAAACTATGGTAAGTACACAAGAACAATTTGAACAGGTACAGGCTGTTAAAAAATCAATCAATACAGCTAGTGAAGACGTGAAAAACCAAACCTTGCTAGCCATGGCTGATCACTTAGTAGCTGCTACAGAGGAAATTTTAGCAGCCAATGCCCTTGATATGGAAGCGGCCAAAGGTAAAATCTCAGATGTGATGCTGGATCGTCTTTATTTGGATGCAGGTCGTATAGAAGCGATGGCAACTGGTATTCGTGAAGTGGTTGCTTTACCAGATCCAATCGGTGAAGTTTTAGAAACAAGTCAGCTTGAAAATGGTTTGGTTATCACCAAGAAACGTGTGGCCATGGGTGTTATCGGTATAATCTATGAAAGCCGTCCAAATGTGACGTCTGATGCGGTTGCTTTGGCTCTTAAGAGTGGAAATGCAGTTGTTCTTCGTAGTGGTAAGGATGCCTATCAAACAGCACATGCTATTGTCACAGCCTTGAAGAAGGGCTTGGAGACGACTACTATTCACCCAGATGTGATTCAACTGGTGGAAGATACCAGCCGAGAAAGCAGCTATGCCATGATGAAGGCAAAGGGCTATCTAGACCTTCTCATTCCTCGTGGAGGAGCTGGTTTGATCAATGCCGTAGTTGAGAATGCTATTGTACCAGTCATCGAGACAGGAACTGGGATTGTCCATGTCTATGTGGATAAGGATGCAGATGAAGACAAGGCTCTGTCTATCATCAACAATGCCAAAACCAGTCGTCCTTCTGTATGTAATGCCATGGAGGTTCTACTTGTTCATGAAGACAAGGCAGCAAGCTTCCTTCCTCGCTTGGAGCAAGTGCTGGTTGCAGATCGAAAAGAATCTGGGTTGGAACCAATTCAATTCCGCTTAGATAGTAAAGCAAGTCAGTTTGTTTCAGGCCACGCAGCTGATGATCAAGACTTTGACACCGAGTTTTTGGACTATGTCCTAGCTGTTAAGGTTGTGAGCAGTTTAGAAGAAGCGGTTGCGCATATTGAAGCCCACAGTACCCATCATTCGGATGCCATTGTGACGGAAAATGCTGAAGCTGCAGCTTACTTTACAGATCAAGTGGACTCTGCAGCTGTCTATGTCAATGCCTCGACTCGTTTCACAGATGGTGGCCAATTTGGTCTGGGTTGTGAAATGGGGATTTCAACTCAGAAATTGCATGCGCGTGGACCCATGGGCTTGAAAGAGTTGACTAGCTACAAGTATGTGGTTACTGGTGACGGACAGATAAGGGAGTAAGAGATGAAGATTGGATTTATCGGTTTGGGGAATATGGGAGCTAGCTTGGCCAAGTCTGTCTTGCAGGCTAGACCGTCAGATAAGATTCTCCTTGCTAATCGTAGTCAAGCTAAGGTGGATGCTTTCATTGCTGACTTTAGCGGTCAGGCTTCTAGCAATGACGAAATCTTTGCAGAAGCAGATGTGATTTTTCTAGGAGTGAAGCCTGCTCAGTTCTCAGACTTGCTTTCTCAATATCATACCATCCTTGAAAAACGAGAAAGTCTTCTTTTGATTTCCATGGCAGCTGGATTGACCTTGGAAAAACTCGCTAGTCTTCTTCCAAGTCAACACCGAATGATTCGTATGATGCCAAATACTCCTGCTTCTATCGGTCAAGGAGTGATTAGCTATGCCTTGTCTCCTAATTGCAGGGTTGAGGACAGTGAGCTCTTTTGTCAGCTTTTAACTAAGGCTGGTCTCTTGGTTGAACTGGGAGAAGGATTAATCGACGCGGCGACAGGTCTTGCAGGTTGTGGGCCAGCCTTTGTCTATCTCTTTATTGAGGCCTTGGCAGATGCAGGTGTTCAGACAGGATTACCACGAGAAATAGCATTGAAAATGGCAGCTCAAACTGTGGTAGGAGCTGGGCAATTAGTCCTTGAAAGTCAGCAACATCCTGGAGTATTGAAAGACCAAGTCTGTAGCCCAGGCGGTTCGACTATCGCTGGTGTAGCAAGCCTAGAAGCGCATGCTTTTCGAGGAACAGTCATGGATGCAGTTGGTCAAGCCTACAAACGAACACAAGAACTAGGTAAATAAGAGGTGGATTTGTCTGCCTCTTTTATGGTGGTTGATACTCTTCGAAAATCTCTTCAAACTGCGTCAGCTTCCATCTGCANNGTGTTTTGAGCAACCTGCGACTAGCTTCCTAGTTTGCTCTTTGATTTTCATTGAGTATGAAATGAGAAAACAAAAAGATTGTCACAAACCCCTATTTTTTTGATAGAATAGAAGTAGTAAAAAAGAAATGAGTTAGACATGTCAAAAGGATTTTTAGTCTCTCTTGAGGGACCAGAGGGAGCAGGAAAGACCAGTGTTTTAGAGGCTCTGCTCCCAATTTTAGAGGAAACAGGGGTAGAGGTGCTGACGACCCGTGAACCTGGCGGAGTCTTGATTGGGGAGAAGATTCGGGAAGTGATTTTGGATCCAAGTCATACTCAGATGGATGTGAAGACAGAGTTGCTTCTTTATATCGCCAGTCGCAGACAGCACTTGGTGGAAAAAGTTCTTCCAGCACTTGAAGCTGGTAAGTTGGTCATTATGGACCGCTTCATCGATAGTTCTCTTGCCTATCAGGGATTTGGTCGTGGCTTGGATATTGACGCCATTGATTGGCTCAATCACTTTGCGACAGATGGCCTTAAACCCGATTTGACACTCTATTTTGACATCGAGGTGGAAGAAGGACTAGCTCGCATTGCTGCTAATAGTGACCGCGAGGTCAATCGTCTGGACTTGGAAGGGTTGGACTTGCATAAAAAAGTTCGTCAAGGCTACCTTTCTCTTCTGGACAAAGAAGGAAATCGTATTGTCAAGATTGATGCTAGTTTTCCTTTGGAGCAAGTTGTGGAAACTACCAAGGCTGTCTTGTTTGACAGAATGGGCTTGGCAAGATGAAACAAGATCAACTAAAGGCTTGGCAACCAGCCCAGTTTGACCGCTTTGTCCGTATCCTAGAACAAGAGCAGCTCAATCACGCCTATCTCTTTTCAGGTTTCTTTGGAAGCTTGGAAATGGCGCAATTTTTGGCTAAAAGTCTCTTTTGTACGGATAAAGTAGGTGTTTTACCATGTGAGAAATGCCGAAATTGTAAGCTGATTGAACAGGAAGAGTTTCCAGATGTTACCTTGATTAAGCCAGTCAATCAGGTCATCAAGACAGAACGTATTCGAGAATTGGTGGGGCAGTTTTCCCAAGCAGGGATTGAAAACCAGCAGCAGGTCTTTATTATCGAGCAAGCTGAGAAAATGCATCCTAATGCAGCCAATTCTCTGCTCAAGGTCATCGAAGAACCCCAGAGTGAGGTTTATATTTTCTTCTTGACCAGCGATGAGGAAAAGATTTTACCAACAATCCGCAGTCGGACCCAGATTTTCCACTTTAAAAAGCAAGAAGAACAACTCATCTTGCTCTTAGAACAAATGGGGCTAGTTAAGAAGAAAGCAACTTTCTTAGCCCAGTTTAGTCAATCGCGAGCTGAGGCAGAAAAGTTGGCTAATCAGGCAAGTTTTTGGACCTTGGTCGATGAAAGTGAACGCCTGCTAACCTGGTTATTAGCTAAGAAAAAAGAAAGTTATCTGCAAGTTGCTAAATTAGCCAACTTAGCAGATGACAAGGAAAAACAAGATCAGGTTTTACGGATTCTTGAAGTTCTCTGTGGGCAAGATATCCTACAAGCAAGAGTAAGAGTGATTCTACAAGATTTGCTAGAAGCTAGAAAAATGTGGCAGGCTAATGTCAGCTTTCAAAATGCCATGGAATATCTGGTCTTGAAAGAAATATAGACTCAAAAATGAATGATAAAGAAAGGAAAGGGCTGTTTTATGGACAAAAAAGAATTATTTGACGCGCTGGATGATTTTTCCCAACAGTTATTGGTAACCTTGGCCGATGTGGAAGCCATCAAGAAAAATCTCAAGAGCTTGGTAGAAGAAAATACAGCTCTTCGTTTGGAAAATAGTAAGTTACGAGAACGCTTGGGTGAGGTGGAAGCAGACGCTCCTGTCAAGGCTAAGCATGTTCGTGAAAGTGTCCGTCGCATTTATAAAGATGGTTTTCACGTATGTAATGATTTTTATGGACAACGTCGAGAGCAGGACGAGGAATGTATGTTCTGTGACGAGTTGTTATACAGGGAGTAAGCATGCAGATTCAAAAAAGTTTTAAGGGGCAGTCTCCCTATGGCAAGCTGTATCTAGTGGCAACGCCGATTGGCAATCTAGATGATATGACCTTTCGTGCTATCCAGACCTTGAAAGAAGTAGATTGGATTGCAGCTGAGGACACGCGCAATACAGGCCTATTGCTCAAGCATTTTGACATTTCTACCAAGCAAATCAGTTTTCATGAGCACAATGCCAAGGAAAAAATTCCTGATTTGATTAGTTTCCTGAAAGCAGGGCAAAGTATTGCTCAGGTTTCTGATGCAGGTTTGCCTAGCATCTCAGACCCTGGTCATGATTTGGTCAAGGCAGCCATTGAGGAAGAAATTGCGGTTGTGACTGTTCCAGGTGCCTCTGCAGGAATTTCTGCCTTGATTGCCAGTGGTTTAGCGCCACAGCCACATATCTTTTACGGCTTTTTACCGAGAAAATCAGGCCAGCAAAAGCAATTTTTCGACTTGAAAAAAGACTATCCTGAAACTCAGATTTTCTATGAATCGCCCCATCGTGTGGCAGATACGTTGGAAAATATGTTAGAAGTCTATGGTGACCGCTCGGTGGTCTTGGTTAGAGAATTGACCAAAATCTATGAAGAATACCAAAGAGGAAAGATCTCTGAATTGTTGGAAAGCATAGCTGAAATGCCACTCAAGGGTGAATGCCTTCTTATCGTTGAAGGTGCCAGTCAGGATGTGGAGGAAAAAGATGAGGAGGACTTATTTTCAGAAATCCAAGCCCGTATCCAGCAAGGCATGAAGAAAAATCAAGCCATAAAGGAAGTCGCAAAGATTTACCAGTGGAATAAAAGCCAGCTTTACGCTGCCTACCATGACTGGGAAGAAAATCAAGAAAATAACTAAACAGGGAAGTTTGCCTTCTTCCCTTTTTTTGTTATACTAGTAGAAGAAAAAATTAGAAAGATTTGTGGGAGTGAAAAAGTCCGGGGGACTTTTTCATCCTGAGCCAAGAAATTCGAGAGCGAGGAAAGTCCTGTGGACTTTTTCATCCTGAGCCAGGAAATTCGAAAGCGAAGTAAGTCCGGGGGACTTTTTCAGCCTGAGCCAAGAAACTCGAGAGTGAAGTGAGTTCGGTTGGCTTTTTCAATGTGAATTTTGCCTTCACACTCCCAAAGAGGTATTAGTGTCGTGTCTCAATCTTATATCAATGTTATCGGTGCAGGTTTGGCAGGTTCTGAAGCAGCCTACCAAATTGCAGAACGTGGTATTCCAGTTAAACTTTATGAAATGCGTGGTGTCAAGTCAACACCCCAGCACAAAACAGACAATTTTGCTGAGTTGGTTTGTTCCAATTCTCTTCGTGGGGATGCTTTGACAAATGCAGTTGGTCTTCTCAAGGAAGAAATGCGTCGCTTGGGTTCTGTTATTTTGGAATCTGCTGAGGCTACACGTGTTCCTGCAGGCGGTGCCCTTGCGGTGGATCGTGATGGTTTCTCACGGATGGTGACTGAAAAAGTGGCCCACCACCCCTTGATTGAAGTGGTACGTGATGAAATTACAGAATTGCCGACAGATGTTATTACAGTTGTGGCGACTGGTCCTTTGACCAGCGATGCCTTGGCTGAGAAGATTCATGCCCTTAATGATGGCGATGGTTTCTATTTCTACGATGCGGCAGCGCCTATTATCGATGTCAACACTATCGATATGAGCAAGGTCTATCTCAAGTCTCGTTATGATAAGGGAGAAGCAGCCTACCTCAATGCGCCCATGACCAAGCAAGAGTTTATGGATTTCCATGAAGCCTTGGTCAGTGCGGAAGAAGCACCGCTCAATTCTTTCGAAAAAGAAAAGTACTTTGAAGGCTGTATGCCTATCGAAGTCATGGCCAAACGAGGTATTAAAACCATGCTTTATGGCCCTATGAAACCAGTCGGTCTTGAGTATCCAGACGACTACACAGGACCTCGTGATGGAGAATTTAAGACTCCTTATGCGGTTGTGCAACTTCGTCAGGACAATGCTGCTGGTAGCCTCTACAATATTGTCGGTTTCCAGACCCACCTCAAATGGGGAGAGCAAAAGCGTGTCTTCCAAATGATTCCAGGCCTTGAAAATGCGGAGTTTGTTCGTTATGGTGTTATGCACCGCAATTCTTACATGGATTCACCGAATCTTCTTGAGCAGACTTATCGTTCTAAGAAACAACCAAATCTCTTCTTTGCTGGTCAGATGACGGGTGTGGAAGGCTATGTTGAGTCAGCAGCGTCAGGCTTAGTTGCGGGAATTAACGCGGCTCGTCTTTTCAAGGGAGAAAGCCAAGCTATTTTCCCAGAAACAACAGCGATTGGAAGCTTAGCTCATTACATCACCCATGCTGACAGCAAACATTTCCAACCAATGAATGTCAATTTTGGAATCATCAAGGAGTTGGAAGGCGAGCGTATCCGTGATAAGAAGGCTCGTTATGAAAAAATTGCAGAGCGTGCCCTCAGTGATTTAGAGGAATTTTTGACTGTCTAATTTTTTTCAAAGAATTGCTCATGATACTATAAAAATCTTAGAAATTGTGATAAAATAGGTAGGATAAAAAAAGGAGAGTGAAAATGGCGAATCCCAAGTATAAACGTATTTTAATCAAGTTATCAGGTGAAGCCCTTGCCGGTGAACGTGGCGTAGGGATTGATATCCAAACAGTTCAAACAATCGCAAAAGAGATTCAAGAAGTTCATAGCTTAGGTATCGAAATTGCCCTTGTTATTGGTGGAGGAAATCTCTGGCGTGGTGAACCTGCTGCAGAAGCAGGAATGGACCGCGTTCAGGCAGATTACACAGGAATGCTTGGGACTGTTATGAATGCTCTTGTGATGGCAGATTCATTGCAACAAGTTGGGGTTGATACACGTGTGCAAACAGCTATTGCTATGCAACAAGTGGCAGAGCCTTATGTCCGTGGACGTGCCCTTCGTCATCTTGAAAAAGGCCGTATCGTTATCTTTGGTGCCGGAATTGGTTCACCTTACTTCTCAACAGATACCACAGCGGCTCTTCGTGCAGCTGAAATCGAAGCGGATGCTATTCTTATGGCTAAAAATGGCGTCGATGGTGTTTACAATGCCGATCCTAAGAAAGATAAGACCGCTGTTAAGTTTGAAGAATTGACCCACCGTGACGTTATCAATAAAGGCCTTCGTATCATGGACTCAACAGCTTCAACCCTCTCAATGGATAACGACATTGACTTGGTTGTCTTTAACATGAACCAACCAGGCAACATTAAACGTGTCGTATTTGGTGAAAATATCGGAACAACAGTTTCAAATAATATCTAAGAAAAGGAATAAGAAAGATTATGGCTAACGCAATTATTGAAAAAGCTAAAGAGAGAATGACCCAGTCTCACCAATCACTTGCTCGTGAATTTGGTGGTATCCGTGCTGGCCGTGCCAATGCAAGTTTGCTTGACCGTGTACATGTAGAATACTATGGAGTCGAAACTCCTCTTAACCAAATCGCTTCAATTACGATTCCAGAAGCGCGTGTTTTGTTGGTGACACCATTTGACAAGTCTTCATTGAAAGACATCGAACGTGCCTTGAATGCCTCTGATCTTGGTATCACACCAGCTAACGATGGTTCTGTTATTCGTTTGGTTATCCCTGCTCTCACAGAAGAAACCCGTCGTGACCTTGCTAAAGAAGTGAAGAAGGTCGGAGAAAATGCTAAAGTGGCTGTCCGCAATATCCGTCGTGATGCTATGGACGAAGCTAAGAAACAAGAAAAAGCAAAAGAAATCACTGAAGACGAACTGAAGACTCTTGAAAAAGACATTCAAAAAGTAACAGACGATGCTGTTAAACACATCGATGACATGACTGCCAACAAAGAAAAAGAACTTTTGGAAGTCTAAAAATAAACAGAAAAACTCAGTTGGCATTGCTGGCTGAGTTTTATTCGAAAGAAGGAAATATGAATACAAATCTTGCAAGTTTTATCGTTGGACTGATCATCGATGAAAACGACCGTTTTTACTTTGTGCAAAAGGATGGTCAAACCTATGCTCTTGCTAAGGAAGAAGGTCAACATACAGTAGGGGATACGGTCAAAGGTTTTGCCTACACGGATATGAAGCAAAAACTCCGCCTGACAACCATAGAAGTGACTGCCACTCAGGACCAATTTGGTTGGGGAACTGTAACGGAAGTTCGTAAAGACTTGGGTGTCTTTGTGGATACAGGACTTCCTGACAAGGAAATCGTTGTGTCACTCGATATTCTCCCTGAACTCAAGGAACTCTGGCCTAAGAAGGGCGACCAACTCTATATTCGCCTCGAAGTGGACAAGAAAGATCGTATCTGGGGCCTCTTGGCTTATCAAGAAGACTTTCAACGTCTAGCTCGTCCTGCCTACAACAACATGCAGAACCAAAACTGGCCAGCCATTGTTTACCGTCTCAAGTTGTCAGGAACTTTTGTCTACCTACCAGAAAATAACATGCTTGGCTTTATCCATCCTAGCGAGCGCTATGCAGAGCCACGTTTGGGGCAAGTCTTAGATGCGCGTGTTATTGGGTTCCGTGAAGTGGACCGTACCTTGAACCTTTCCCTTAAACCACGTTCTTTTGAGATGTTGGAAAATGATGCTCAGATGATTTTAACCTACTTGGAAAGCAATGGCGGTTTCATGACCTTAAATGATAAGTCATCTCCAGACGACATCAAGGCTACTTTTGGTATTTCTAAAGGTCAGTTTAAAAAGGCACTTGGTGGCTTGATGAAGGCTGGCAAAATCAAGCAAGACCAGTTTGGGACAGAGTTGATTTAGGGTGGCATATGAGAAAATCATTTTACACTTGGCTCATGACTGAGCGCAATCCTAAAAGTAATAGTCCTAAAGCTATCTTGGCAGACCTCGCTTTTGAGGAGTCAGCCTTCCCAAAACACACAGATGATTTTGATGAGGTGAGTCGCTTTTTAGAGGAGCATGCCAGTTTCTCTTTTAACCTAGGAGACTTTGACGCCATCTGGCAAGAATACTTAGAACACTAGTATGATTCACTGGGTTTGGGCTAGTAATTTCTCCGCCCCTTTGCTATAATAAAAAGAAATAAAAGGATTAGAGAGGTTCTTTATTTGAAGGAACATTCAATTGACATTCAACTGAGTCATCCAGATGACCTGTTTCATCTTTTTGGTTCCAATGAGCGCCATCTTCGTTTGATGGAAGAAGAGCTCGATGTGGTGATTCATGCTCGTACGGAGATTGTCCAGGTTTTGGGAGAAGGGACTGCCTGTGAGGAAGCCCGTCAGGTTATCCAAGCTCTCATGGTCTTGGTAAATCGTGGGATGACTGTCGGTACACCAGATGTGGTGACTGCGATTAGCATGGTCAAAAACGATGAAATCGACAAGTTTGTCGCCCTTTACGAAGAAGAAATTATCAAGGACAATACAGGGAAGCCTATCCGTGTCAAAACACTGGGTCAAAAACTTTATGTGGACAGTGTCAAACAGCATGATGTGACCTTTGGAATCGGACCTGCAGGAACAGGGAAGACCTTCCTTGCAGTGACCTTGGCAGTGACTGCACTTAAACGTGGGCAAGTCAAACGAATTATCTTGACACGTCCAGCGGTGGAAGCAGGAGAGAGTCTAGGTTTTCTTCCGGGTGATCTTAAGGAGAAAGTGGATCCTTACCTTCGACCTGTTTATGATGCCTTGTATCAGATTCTGGGAAAAGACCAGACGACTCGTCTCATGGAGCGTGAAATTATCGAGATTGCGCCCCTTGCCTATATGCGTGGACGAACCTTGGATGATGCCTTTGTCATTCTCGATGAGGCCCAAAATACGACCATCATGCAGATGAAGATGTTTTTGACGCGTTTAGGCTTTCATTCTAAGATGATTGTCAATGGAGATATTAGTCAGATTGACCTGCCACGCAATGTCAAGTCCGGTTTGATTGATGCTCAAGAAAAACTCAAGAACATCCATCAGATTGACTTTGTTCATTTTTCAGCCAAGGATGTGGTTCGCCATCCTGTTGTCGCTCAGATTATCCGAGCTTATGAACCAGCTCCAGTTAAAAAAGAAGAGAGTGAAGAATTAGAGTCTCAACCTCTATCTGAAGAATAGTTATTTTGTACTTAAAATTATCTCAATACTAAGTATAAATTTGCTTTTTAAATATTTCATTCAATATCCTTATCTTAATTAGAAACTTTTCAAGTGGTGGAATCCTATGGAATCAATTTTTGTAAAATTTGCCCAGTATCCGTATATAGAAACCGAGCATTTATTGCTTAGACCTGTAACCTTGGATGATGCGGAAGCTATGTTTGAGTATGCCTCAGACAGAGAAAATACGCGCTACACTTTTCCAACAAATCAAAGTTTGGAAGAAACCAAGAATAACATTGCTCAGTTCTACTTGGCCAATCCCTTGGGACGCTGGGGAATCGAACTAAAAAGTAATGGTGAATTTATCGGAACTATTGATTTGCACAAGATTGATCCTGCTCTTAAGAAGGCGGCTATTGGCTACATTATTAATAAAAAGTATTGGAATCAAGGATTAACGACAGAAGCCAATCGTGCCGTGATTGAGCTGGCTTTTGAGAAGATAGGGATGAATAAGTTGGTTGCTTTACACGATAAGGCTAATCCCGCGTCAGGAAAGGTCATGGAGAAATCAGGCATGCGTTTTTCCCACGAAGAAGCTTATGCTTGTATGGACCAGCATGAAAAAGGCCGAATCGTGACAAGAGTTCATTATGTCTTGACCAAGGAAGACTATTTTGCAAATAAATAAGCAGTTGAAAAGAAATTTTTCGACTGTTTTTTCTTCCTCTTACGAATAATCTAAGAGAGGAGAAAATATGGAAGCAATTATCGAGAAAATCAAAGAGTATAAAATCATTATCATCTGTACTAGTCTGGGCTTGCTTGTAGGAGGATTTTTCCTGCTAAAGCCAGCTCCACTACCCCCTGTAAAAGAAACGAATTTACAGGCAGAAGTTGCAGCAGTTTCCAAGGATTCATCGACCGAAAAGGAAGTGAAGGAAGAATCGGTTGAACAAGATCTAATCACAGTAGATGTAAAAGGTGCTGTCAAATCGCCAGGAATTTATGACTTGCCAGTAGGTAGTCGGGTCAATGATGCCGTTCAGAAGGCTGGTGGTTTGACAGAACAAGCAGATAGCAAGTCGCTCAATCTAGCTCAGAAAGTTAGTGATGAGGCTCTGGTTTACGTTCCCACTAAGGGAGAAGAGGCAGCTAGTCAGCAGGCAGGTTCTGGGACAGCTTCTTCGACGAGCAAGGAAAAGAAGGTCAATCTCAACAAGGCCAGTCTGGAAGAACTCAAGCAGGTCAAGGGTCTGGGAGGAAAACGAGCTCAGGATATTATCGACCATCGTGAGGCAAATGGGAAATTTAAGTCGGTTGATGAACTCAAGAAGGTCTCTGGCATTGGTGCTAAAACGATAGAAAAGTTAAAAGACTATGTTACAGTGGATTAAGAACGTCCCCATTCCCCTAATTTACCTGAGTTTTCTATTGCTCTGGCTTTACTACGCCATTTTTTCTGCATCCTATCTTGCTTTGTTGGGCTTTGTTTTTCTGCTAGTCTGCCTCTTTATTCAATTTCCTTGGAAATCAGCAGGCAAAGTTCTAGTGATTTGTGGAATCTTTGGCTTCTGGTTTCTGTTTCAAAATTGGCAACAGAGTCAAGCGAGTCAAAATTTGGCGGATTCTGTTGAAAGGGTACGGATTTTGCCTGATACTATTAAGGTCAATGGAGATAGTCTATCCTTTCGGGGCAAGGCTGACGACCGCATTTTTCAAGTCTATTATAAACTCCAGTCCGAGGAGGAGAAAGAAGCCTTTCAAGCTTTAACTGACCTTCATGAGATAGGACTAGAAGGAAAACTTTCGGAACCAGAAGGGCAGAGAAATTTTGGTGGTTTTGACTACCAAGCCTATCTGAAGACTCAGGGAATTTACCAGACTCTCAATATCAAAAGAATCCAGTCACTTCAAAAGGTTAGCAGTTGGGATATAGGTGAAAACTTGTCTAGTTTACGTCGAAAGGCTGTGGTTTGGATTAAGACACATTTTCCAGACCCTATGCTCAATTACATGACAGGGCTTTTGCTAGGACATCTGGACACAGATTTTGAGGAGATGAATGAGCTTTATTCTAGTTTAGGAATTATCCACCTCTTTGCCTTGTCGGGCATGCAGGTAGTTTTTTTCATGGATGGATTTAAGAAACTTCTCTTGCGATTGGGTTTGACCCAAGAAAAGTTGAAATGGCTGACTTATCCCTTTTCCCTTCTCTATGCTGGTATGACAGGATTTTCAGCCTCGGTCATTCGCAGTCTCCTGCAAAAGTTACTGGCTCAACATGGTGTTAAGGGCTTGGATAATTTTGCCTTGACGGTGCTTGTACTCTTTATTATCATGCCCAACTTTTTCTTGACAGCAGGAGGTGTTTTGTCCTGTGCTTATGCTTTTATCTTGACTATGACCAGCAAAGAAGGGGAGGGGCTTAAGGCTATTGCTAGAGAAAGTCTAGTCATCTCCTTGGGAATATTGCCCATTCTGTCCTTCTATTTTGCGGAATTTCAACCTTGGTCCATCCTTTTGACCTTTGTCTTTTCCTTTCTTTTTGACTTGGTCTTCTTACCGCTCTTGTCTATCTTATTTGCCCTTTCCTTTCTATATCCAGTCATTCAGCTGAACTTTATCTTTGAATGGTTAGAGGGAATGATTCGCTTTGTATCACAGGTGGCAAGTAGACCTCTGGTCTTTGGACAACCCAATGCATGGCTTTTAATTTTATTGTTAATTTCCTTGGCTTTAGTATATGATTTGAGAAAAAATATTAAAAAGCTAACGGTATTGAGCTTATTGATTACAGGTCTCTTTTTCCTGACCAAGCATCCGCTGGAAAATGAAATCACCATGCTGGATGTGGGGCAAGGGGAAAGTATTTTCCTACGGGATGTAACTGGGAAAACCATTCTCATAGATGTAGGTGGCAAGGCAGAATCTGATAAGAAAATCGAAAAATGGCAAGTAAAGGCGACGACCAGCAATGCCCAGCGAACCTTGATACCCTATATCAAAAGTCGTGGAGTAGCCAAGATTGACCAGCTGATTTTGACAAATACGGACAAGGAACATGTTGGTGATTTGTTGGAGGTGACCAAGGCTTTCCATGTAGGCGAAATTTTAGTGTCCAAAGGCAGTTTGAAACAGAAGGAATTTGTTGCAGAACTACAAGCGACCCAAACAAAAGTTCGAAGTATAACAGCAGGAGAGAACTTGCCAATTTTCGGAAGTCAGATAGAAGTCCTATCTCCAAGGAAAATAGGAGATGGCGATCATGAAGATTCCCTGGTTGTTTATGGGAAACTCTTGGATAAGCACTTTCTCTTCACAGGAAATTTGGAGGAGAAAGGAGAGAAGGACTTGCTGAAGCATTATCCTGACCTAGAGGTGGATGTTTTGAAAGCTAGCCAACATGGCTCTAAAAAATCATCAAGTTCAGCCTTTCTAGAACAGCTCAAACCAGAGATGACTCTCATTTCAGTTGGAAAGAACAATAGAACGAAACTCCCCCATCAGGAAACCTTGACCCGACTGGAAGGTATCAATAGCAAAGTTTACCGAACTGACCAGCAAGGAGCTATACGCTTTAAAGGTTGGAAAAATTGGAAAATCGAAAGCGTTCGATAGGAAGGACAAATATTATATATTAGTAAAATAAAATTAAAATAAATCAAAAAAACTATTGCATAACAGATAAAAAAATGATATAATTAAAGCGCTTTCGAAAGTAAATAAATTAGTGAGGTGAAAACCATGAAAAAATCAGCAAAAGTTGTTTTATTAGCTAGTTTGTTATCTATTGGTCTTTTTCAGTCTAGTGTATCTGCTGAGAGTGTTCTTAAAAGTTATCGGTATGATTGGAATCTCTTCTATAGGTATAGTATGAATTACCATGGACATAGATATAAGGTCATTCCGGAATGGTCTCATTATTATAGCTATGCTGAGTATAAAGTTGGTTATGGCTGGAATTTCGATCGTTATGAGGTCATAAACAACTATACTGGAGGTTATTAATCCTTAAAGAGTGAGAAAAAGGAGGGCTAGATATGTTGCAGCTTACTCATGTTACCCTAAAAACGAGACAAGTCATCTTACAAGATGTTGATTTTACATTTGAAAAGGGTAGGATTTATGGTATTCTTGCTATCAATGGTTCTGGAAAGACGACCCTGTTCCGCGCCATTAGCAATTTAATTCCTATAAGTAGTGGAAATATCGCAGTCCCTCCTTCTTTATTTTATTATGAGAGTATTGAATGGCTGGATGAAAACTTAAGTGGGATGGACTATCTTTGTCTCATAAAAAATATCTGGAAGTCAGACCTAAACTTGAGGGATGAAATCACCTACTGGGAAATGTCTGACTATATCAGCCTTCCCATCCGCAAGTGTTCCTTAGGCATGAAGCAACGCTTGGTGATTGCCATGTATTTCCTGAGTCAAGCGAAATGCTGGCTCATGGATGAGATTACCAATGGTTTAGACGAGTATTATCGACAGAAGTTTTTTGATAGGTTAGCACAAATCAATAGGCAAGAACAGCTGGTTCTTTTGAGTTCCCACTACAAAGAGGAGTTAGTGGAGATTTGCGATAGCATGGTAACCATTCATCAGGGGCAGATAGAAGAGGTTTAGTTTATGAAAGATGTTAGCCTATTTTTGTTAAAGAAAGTTTTCAAAAGTCGTTTAAACTGGATTATCTTACTTTTATTTGCATCTGTACTCGGTGTTACCTTTTATTTCAATAGTCGGACTGCAAACTCATTCAGCTTGGAGAGCAGGTTGGAAACTCGTATTGCAGCCAACGAGAGAGCTATCAATGAAAATGAAGAGAAGCTCTCCCAAATGTCTGACACCAGCTCGGAGGAATACCAGATTGCTAAAAGTGATTTAGACTTGCAAAAAAATCTTTTGACGCGAAAGACAGAAATTCTGACTTTATTAAAAGAAGGGCGCTGGAAAGAAGCCTACTATTTGCAGTGGCAAGATGAAGAGAAGAATTATGAATTTGTATCAAATGACCCGACTTCTAGCTCTGAATTAAAAATGGGGGTTGACCGTGAACGGAAGATTTACCAAGCCCTGTATCCTTTGAACATAAAAGCACATACTTTGGAGTTTCCTACCCACGGGATTGATCAGATTGTCTGGATTTTAGAGGCTATCATCCCAAGCTTGTTTGTGGTTGCTATTATTTTTATGCTAACACAACTGTTCGCAGAAAGATATCAAAATCATCTCGATACAGCTCAGTTATATCCTTTTTCAAAAGTGACATTTGCCATGTCCTCTCTTGGAGTTGGAGTGGGCTATGTAACTGTGCTGTTTATCGGAATCTGTGGATTTTCTTTTCTAGCGGGAAGTCTGATAAGTGGTTTTGGACAGTTAGATTATCCCTATCCAATCTATAGCTTAACGAATCAAGAGGTGACTATTGGAAAAATACAAGATGTGTTATTTCCTAGCTTGCTCTTAGCTTTCTTAGCTTTTATCGTCATTGTGGAAGTCGTCTACTTGATTGCTTACTTTTTCAAGCAAAAAATGCCTGTCCTCTTTCTTTCCCTCATTGGGATTGTTGGCTTGTTGTTTGGTATCCAAACCATTCAGCCTCTCCAAGAGATTGCACATCTGATTCCCTTTACTTACTTGCGTTCAGTGGATATTTTGTCTGGAAGATTACCTAAGCTGATTGATAATGTCAATCTGAATTGGAGCATGGGGATGGTCTTACTTCCTTGCCTGATTATCCTTTTGTTAGTGGGGATTCTATTTATCGAAAGATGGGGAAGTTCATGTAAAAAAGAAGTTTTTAAGGCTTAGTTTTCCTATGGGGAAGCTAAAGAAAAACTAATATAGGGAGGGAATCAACTTGATTCTCTCTTTTTGAATCGAAAACCAAGGCAAAATACAAACAGAAACTTTTCAAAAAAATAACTTTTTATCTTGACAAGAACTAGAAAACTTGGTATCATATAAAAGTTGAGAAAAGCAGAAGTGAGAGCTTCTCGCCTTGTGACATTAAGTTGCCTGGCCCTACGGATGAAAAGTTTCTAAGAAACGCTATCATAACGTGCGGGCTTGTATATTTACGAGTCCGCTATTGTTTTTCTCTAATAAAACAAAAGAGGTGAAAACCATAGCAAAGCAAGACTTATTCATCAATGATGAGATTCGTGTACGTGAAGTTCGCTTGATTGGTCTTGAAGGAGAACAGCTAGGCATCAAGCCACTCAGTGAAGCGCAAGCTTTGGCTGATAACGCTAATGTTGACCTAGTATTGATTCAACCCCAAGCCAAACCGCCTGTTGCAAAAATTATGGACTACGGTAAGTTCAAATTTGAGTACCAGAAGAAGCAAAAAGAACAACGTAAAAAACAAAGTGTTGTTACTGTGAAAGAAGTTCGTCTAAGTCCAACGATTGACAAGGGTGACTTTGATACAAAACTTCGCAATGCACGCAAATTCCTTGAAAAAGGAAATAAAGTTAAGGTATCTATTCGCTTTAAGGGTCGTATGATTACCCATAAAGAGATTGGTGCAAAAGTTTTAGCCGAGTTTGCTGAAGCAACTCAAGATATTGCCATCATCGAACAACGTGCTAAAATGGATGGACGTCAAATGTTCATGCAATTGGCGCCAGCGACTGACAAAAAATAATTGTCAGAAAGTTAAATAAAGGAGAAAAAATCATGCCAAAACAAAAAACACACCGCGCATCAGCTAAACGTTTCAAACGTACAGGTTCTGGTGGACTTAAACGTTTCCGTGCTTACACTTCTCACCGTTTCCACGGAAAAACTAAGAAACAACGTCGTCATCTTCGTAAAGCATCTATGGTGCATTCAGGAGATTACAAACGTATCAAAGCAATGCTTACTCGCTTGAAATAATAGCTTGACTGTAAGTAAACAATTCTAGGAAATATTTGGAGGAAATAAAACATGGCACGTGTTAAAGGTGGCGTTGTATCACGCAAACGTCGTAAACGTATTCTTAAATTAGCAAAAGGTTACTATGGAGCTAAACACATCTTGTTCCGTACTGCAAAAGAACAAGTAATGAACTCTTACTACTATGCATACCGTGACCGTCGTCAGAAAAAACGTGACTTCCGCAAATTGTGGATCACTCGTATCAACGCGGCAGCTCGTATGAACGGACTTTCATACTCACAATTGATGCATGGTTTGAAATTGGCTGAGATTGAAGTTAACCGTAAAATGCTTGCTGACTTGGCTGTTAACGATGCAGCAGCTTTCACAGCTCTTGCAGATGCGGCTAAAGCAAAACTTGGTAAATAACAACTGATGAGACTGGAACAGGATTGTCCAGTCTTTTTAAAAATAAAGGAGAAAAATATGGCTTCAAAAATGCTACATACTTGCTTGCGAGTAGAAAATCTTGAAAAATCAATTGCATTCTATCAAGATGCTTTTGGATTTAAAGAATTGCGTCGCAGAGATTTTCCAGACCATGCCTTCACGATTGTCTATCTAGGTCTTGAGGGTGACGACTATGAGTTGGAGTTGACTTATAACTACGATCACGGTCCTTATGTGGTTGGAGATGGGTTTGCCCATATCGCCCTCAGTACACCTGATCTTGAGGCGCTTCATCAAGAGCACAGTGCCAAAGGATATGAAGTGACTGAGCCAAATGGTCTACCAGGAACTGCACCTAACTATTACTTTGTCAAAGACCCTGATGGCTACAAGGTCGAAGTCATTCGTGAAAAATAATCTCGTGAAGTCAAGTAGAATATTCGTTTTCTACTTGACTTTTTTTAGCTGAAAGAGTATACTAGTAAAAATTTAACCTTTAAGGGGAGTCCAGAGAGACTCACAAGGTGTCGGATAAAAGAATAGTACAATTTTCTAGAGGAGACTTTTTGGGTGTGCTCTCTTCTGTTGTACGATTTTAACTGAGGCCTTGCACTAGCAAGGTCTTTTCTTTGTCTGGTCCCCTTAAAATTTAAGGAGGAAAAGTCATGAATCCCACATGTAAGAAACGTTTGGGTGCCATTCGTTTGGAAACCATGAAGGTGGTTGCACAGGAGGAAATCGCGCCAGCAATCTTTGAATTAGTTCTAGAAGGGGAAATGGTTGAAGCCATGCGGGCAGGCCAATTTCTTCATCTGCGTGTTCCCGATGATGCCCATCTCTTGCGCCGTCCTATTTCAATTTCGTCTATCGATAAGGTTAAGAAGCAGTGTCATCTTATTTATCGGATTGAGGGGGCTGGGACAGCTATTTTCTCAACCCTAAGTCAGGGAGATACTCTTGATGTGATGGGGCCTCAGGGAAATGGTTTTGACTTGTCTGACCTTGATGAGCAGAATCAGGTTCTCCTTGTTGGTGGTGGGATTGGTGTTCCACCCTTGCTTGAGGTGGCCAAGGAATTGCATGCGCGTGGTGTGAAAGTAGTGACAGTCCTCGGTTTTGCCACTAAGGATGCTGTTATTTTAGAGACGGAATTAGCTCAATGTGGTCAAGTCTTTGTAACGACAGATGATGGTTCTTATGGCATTAAGGGAAATGTTTCCGTTGTTATCAAGGATTTAGACAGTCAGTTTGATGCTGTTTATTCTTGTGGGGCGCCTGGAATGATGAAGTATATCAATCAAACCTTTTATGACCACCCAAGAGCCTATCTATCTCTGGAATCTCGTATGGCTTGTGGGATGGGTGCCTGCTATGCCTGTGTCCTAAAAGTGCCAGAAAGCGAGACGCTCAGCCAACGTGTCTGTGAAGATGGCCCTGTTTTCCGCACAGGAACAGTTGTATTATAAGGGGAAAATCATGTCTACAAATCGTTTACAAGTTTCTCTACCTGGTTTGGATTTGAAAAATCCGATTATTCCAGCATCAGGCTGTTTTGGTTTTGGACAAGAGTATGCCAAGTACTATGATTTAGATCTTTTAGGTTCTATTATGATCAAGGCGACAACCCTTGAAGCCCGTTTTGGCAATCCAACTCCAAGGGTGGCAGAAACACCTGCTGGCATGCTCAATGCAATTGGCTTGCAAAATCCTGGTTTGGAAGTTGTTTTGGCCGAAAAGCTACCTTGGTTGGAAAGAGAATATCCAAATCTTCCTATTATTGCCAATGTGGCTGGTTTTTCAAAACAAGAGTATGCGGCTGTTTCTCATGGTATTTCCAAGGCAGCTAATGTAAAGGCTATCGAGCTCAATATTTCTTGCCCCAATGTTGACCACTGTAATCACGGACTTTTGATTGGTCAAGATCCAGATTTGGCTTATGATGTGGTGAAAGCAGCTGTGGAAGCCTCCGAAGTGCCAGTTTATGTCAAATTAACCCCGAGTGTGACCGATATCGTTACTGTCGCAAAAGCTGCAGAAGATGCGGGAGCAAGTGGCTTGACCATGATCAATACTCTAGTTGGAATGCGCTTTGACCTCAAAACCAGAAAACCAATCTTGGCCAATGGAACAGGTGGAATGTCTGGTTCAGCAGTCTTTCCAGTAGCACTCAAACTCATCTGCCAAGTCGCCCAAACTACAGACCTGCCCATCATTGGAATGGGAGGAGTGGATTCGGCTGAAGCTGCCTTAGAAATGTATCTGGCCGGGGCATCTGCAATCGGAGTTGGAACAGCCAACTTTACCAATCCCTATGCCTGTCCTGATATCATCGAAAATTTACCAAAAGTTATGGACAAATACGGCATTAGCAGTCTGGAAAATCTCCGCAAGGAAGTAAAAGAGTCTTTGAGGTAAACTGCAATCTATCTGTTCTTGATTTTTTATTAGTTTGTAATATGAATTTAAGAGAATTTTGGTACAATAAAATAAATAAGAACAGAGGAAGAAGGTTAATGAAGAAAGTAAGATTTATTTTTTTAGCTCTGCTATTTTTCTTAGCTAGTCCAGAGGGTGTAATGGCCAGTGATGGTACTTGGCAAGGAAAACAATACCTGAAAGCAGACGGTAGTCAAGCAGCCAATGAATGGGTTTTTGATGCTCACTATCAATCTTGGTTTTATATAAAAGCAGATGCCAACTATGCTGAAAATGAATGGCTGAAACAAGGTGATGATTATTTTTACCTAAAATCTGGTGGCTATATGGCCAAGTCAGAATGGGTAGAAGACAAGGGAGCCTTCTATTATCTTGACCAAAATGGAAAAATGAAAAGAAATGCGTGGGTAGGAACTTCCTATGTTGGTGCAACAGGTGCCAAGGTAATAGAAGACTGGGTTTATGATTCTCAATACGACTCTTGGTTTTATATCAAAGCAGATGGACAACACGCAGAGAAAGAATGGCTTCAAATCAAGGGCAAGGACTATTATTTCAAATCTGGTGGTTATATGCTGACAAGTCAGTGGATTGAACAGGCTTATGTGAGTGCTAGTGGCGCTAAAGTACAGCAAGGTTGGCTTTTTGACAAACAATACCAATCTTGGTTTTACATCAAAGAAAATGGAAATCATGCTGATAAAGAATGGATTTTCGAAAATGGTCACTATTATTATCTAAAATCCGGTGGCTATATGGCAAAAGATGAATGGATTTGGGATAAAGAGTCATGGTTTTACCTCAAATCTGATGGTAAAATAGCTGAGAAAGAATGGGTCTACGATTCTAAAAGTCAAGCTTGGTACTACTTCAAATCTGGTGGCTATATGGCGAAAAATGAGACAGTAGATGGTTATCAGCTTGGAAGCGACGGTAAATGGCTTGGAGAAAAAGCTACAAATGAAAATGCTGCTTATTATCAAGTAGTTCCTGTCACAGCAAATGTTTATAATGCAGATGGTGAAAAGCTTTCCTATATATCGCAAGGTAGTGTCGTCTGGCTAGATAAGGATAGAAAAAGTGATGACAAGCGCTTGGCTATTACTGTTTCTGGTTTGTCAGGATATATGAAAACAGAAGATTTACAAGCACTAGATGCTAGCAAGGATTTTATCCCTTATTATGAGAGTGATGGCCACCGTTTTTATCACTATGTGGCTCAGAATGCTAGTATTCCAGTAGCTTCTCATATTTCTGATATGGAAGTAGGCAAGAAATATTATTCGGCAGATGGGCTGCATTTTGATGGTTTTAAGCTTGAGAATCTCTTCCTTTTCAAAGATTTAACAGAGGCTACAAACTATAGTCCTGAAGACTTGGATAAGGTATTTAGTCTGTTGAATATTGACAATAGTCTCTTGGAAAATAAGGGATCTACCTTTAAGGAAGCTGAAGAACATTACCATATCAATGCCCTCTATCTCCTTGCCCATAGTGCTTTAGAAAGTGATTGGGGACGAAGTAAGATTGCTAAAGATAAGAATAATTTCTTTGGAATTACAGCCTATGATACGACACCTTACCTTTCTGCCAAGACATTTGATGATGTGGATAAGGGAATTTTAGGTGCAACCAAGTGGATTAAGGAAAATTATATCGATAGGGGCAGAACTTTCCTTGGAAATAAGGCGTCTGGTATGAATGTTGAATATGCCTCAGACCCTTATTGGGGCGAAAAAATTGCTAGTGTGATGATGAAAATCAATGAGAAACTAGGTGGTAAAGATTAGTCTTATTATTGGATATGATTTGAGTGAATAGTATGTTAAAAATCCTGATTTCAAGTAAAATCAGGATTTTTTCATGGATGCGATTTTTTCTGGGTCTGGTGTAACACGGAGGGTCTTTTGTCCTGTGTAAGTGACAAAGCCGGGTTTGCCACCAGTTGGTTTGTTAAGTTTCTTGACCTCGATCATATCTACCTGAACCAGATTTGACAGGCGAGCTTGCGAGAAGTAGGCGGCTAGCTCTGCTGCGTCTGTCTTGACTTCATCAGATGGGTCTAGGTTGCCTGAGATGACAACATGGCTTCCAGGAATGTCCTTGGCATGGAACCAAAGTTCCTCCTTGCGGGCCATTTTAAAGGTTAGTTCCTCATTTTGCAGGTTATTGCGGCCAACATAGATGATGGTTTTGCCATCGCTGGCCAGATATTGTTCTGGTTTTTTGCGTTTCTGGATTTTCTCCCGTTGTCTTCTGCGGATAAAACCTGTTTGAATCAATTCTTCACGGATTTCAGCGATTTCTTCTAGTCCTGCTTGGTTGAGGACGGTTTCCACACTTTCCAGATAGAGAATGGTTGCCTTAGTTTCTTCAATCAAATCAGTCAAGTATTTGACAGCTTCTTTGAGTTTCTGGTACCGTTTAAAATAGCGTTGGGCATTCTGGTTGGGAGTCAAGGCTTTATCAAGCGCAATCGTGATAGGTTGGTTGGTGTAGTAGTTGTCCAGGATAACCTGATCTTGGTCGTTAGGCACTTGGTGGAGGAAGGTTGTCAGCAATTCCCCTTTTTGGCGAAATTCTTCAGCATTGTCTGTCGCCAGTAACTCTTTTTCTTGCTTTTGCAGTTTGTGGCGGTTTTTCTGAAGTTCGTTTTCAACACGACGAATGAGTTCACTGGCTTGCTGTTTGACGCGGTCGCGCTCAGCCTTATCCTTATAGTAGGTGTCCAACAAATCAGAAAGACTAGCAAAAGGCTCTCCCACCTGATTTGCAAAAGGAACTGGACTGAAGGATGTCTCTGTCAAGCAGGGTTTGGTTTCTTGACTGAAAAAGTTACGGAAAGTAGACAGTTTATCACTAACCAGAATGTTTGCCAATTCATTTGCTGTATCGCGTCCCAGACCTTGAAAGAGGCTTTGAAGATTTTTAGCTGTCGTTTCCTGTGTTTGTAGGATTTCAAAGAGCTTTTCATTCTTGATAGTAAAAGGATTGAGAGATTCCGTACTTGGCGGAGCGATGTAGGTAGACCCAGGAAGCAAGGTGCGGTAGCTATTTTGTGAAAAGCCAACGTATTTAATGACTTCGAGGATTTTATGACTGCTTTTATCGACCAGTAGAATATTACTGTGTTTACCCATAATCTCGATAATCAAGGTAGCCTGGATATGGTCTCCAATCTCGTTTTTATTGGAAACTGTCATTTCCACAATACGGTCATTTTCCACTTGCTCAATAGACTCAATCAGGGCACCCTGCAAATACTTTCTCAAAACCATGATAAAGGTAGAAGGTTGGGCTGGGTTTTCAAAAGTCGTTTGGGTCAGCTGAATGCGTCCAAAAACAGGATGGGCAGAAAGGAGCAGGCGATGACTTTGGCGATTGCTGCGGATTTGCAAGACCAACTCTTGTTCAAAAGGTTGATTGATTTTCTGGATGCGACCATTCACTAACTCTCTTCGCAATTCCTCAACCATGTGGTGTAAAAAAAATCCGTCAAATGACATCGTTCTCTCCTTGTGATTGTATTCCATAGTATTATATCAAAAAGGTAGAATAAAATCATGGAAATGTGGTATAATAAAGCCAAGTAAAGAGAAACGAGAAGCACATGTATATTGAAATGGTAGATGAAACTGGTCAAGTTTCAAAAGAAATGTTGCAACAAACCCAAGAAATTTTGGAATTTGCAGCCCAAAAATTAGGAAAAGAGGACAAGGAGATGGCAGTTACCTTTGTGACCAATGAGCGTAGTCATGAACTCAATCTGGAGTACCGTGACACAGACCGTCCGACAGATGTTATCAGCCTTGAATACAAGCCAGAGTTGGAAATTGCCTTTGCCGAGGAAGATTTGCTTGAAAATCCGGAATTGGCAGAGATGATGTCTGAGTTTGATGCCTATATTGGGGAACTGTTCATCTCTATTGATAAGGCTCATGAGCAGGCCGAGGAATACGGTCACAGCTTTGAGCGTGAGATGGGCTTCTTGGCAGTACACGGCTTTTTACATATCAACGGCTATGATCACTACACTTCGGAAGAAGAAGCGGAGATGTTCGGTTTACAAGAAGAAATTTTGACAGCCTATGGACTCACAAGACAATAAACGAAAATGGAAAAATCGTGACCTGATATCCAGTTTAGAATTTGCCATCACAGGGATTTTTACTGCTAGCAAGGAAGAACGCAATATGCGAAAACATGCCGTGACGGCTCTAGTGGTCATCCTTGCAGGTTTTGTTTTTCAGGTGTCACGAATCGAATGGCTCTTTCTCTTATTGAGCATTTTCTTGGTAGTAGCCTTTGAAATTATCAACTCTGCTATTGAAAATGTGGTGGATTTGGCCAGTCACTATCACTTTTCCATGCTGGCTAAAAATGCCAAGGATATGGCAGCTGGCGCGGTATTAGTGGTCTCTCTTTTCGCAGCCTTAACAGGCGCATTGATTTTTCTCCCACGAATCTGGGATTTATTATTTTAAACAGTAAGAGGAAATTATGACTTTTAAATCAGGCTTTGTAGCCATTTTAGGACGTCCCAATGTTGGGAAGTCAACTTTTTTAAATCATGTCATGGGGCAAAAGATTGCCATCATGAGTGACAAGGCGCAGACAACGCGCAACAAAATCATGGGAATTTACACGACTGATAAGGAACAAATCGTCTTTATCGACACACCAGGGATTCACAAACCTAAAACGGCCCTTGGAGATTTCATGGTCGAATCCGCCTACAGCACCCTTCGTGAAGTGGATACTGTTCTTTTTATGGTGCCTGCGGATGAAGCGCGTGGTAAGGGGGACGATATGATTATCGAGCGTCTTAAGGCTGCCAAGATTCCTGTTATTCTGGTGGTGAATAAAATCGATAAGGTTCACCCAGACCAGCTTTTGTCTCAGATTGATGATTTCCGTAATCAGATGGACTTTAAGGAAATCGTTCCAATCTCAGCCCTTCAGGGGAATAACGTGTCTCGTCTAGTGGATATTTTGAGTGAAAATCTGGATGAAGGATTCCAATATTTCCCAGCTGACCAAATCACAGACCATCCAGAACGCTTCTTAGTATCAGAGATGGTTCGCGAGAAAGTCTTGCACCTAACTCGTGAAGAAATTCCGCATTCTGTTGCAGTAGTAGTGGATTCTATGAAACGAGATGAAGAGACAGACAAGGTTCACATCCGTGCAACCATCATGGTCGAGCGCGATAGTCAGAAAGGGATTATCATCGGTAAAGGTGGCGCTATGCTTAAGAAAATTGGTAGCATGGCCCGTCGTGATATTGAACTCATGCTAGGAGACAAGGTTTTCCTAGAAACCTGGGTCAAGGTCAAGAAAAACTGGCGCGATAAAAAGCTAGATTTGGCTGACTTTGGCTATAATGAAAAAGAATACTAAGTAGAGGTGGGCTCATGCCTGCTTCTTGTTTTTACAGAAGGAGGACGTATGCCTGAATTACCTGAGGTTGAAACCGTTCGTCGTGGTTTAGAAAAATTGATTCTGGGTAAGAAGATTTCGAGTGTAGAAATTCGCTATACCAAGATGATTAAGACAGATTTGGACGAGTTTCAAAAGGAGGTGCCTGGTCAGATTATTGAGTCAATGGAACGTCGGGGCAAATATTTGCTTTTTTACCTGACAGACAAGGTCTTGATTTCCCATTTGCGCATGGAAGGCAAGTATTTTTATTATCCGTATCAGGTTCCCGAACGCAAGCATGCCCATGTTTTCTTTCAGTTTGAGGACGGTGGCACGCTTGTTTATGAGGATGTTCGCAAGTTTGGTACTATGGAACTCTTGGAGCCTGATCTTTTAGACGCCTACTTTATTTCTAAAAAATTAGGGCCTGAACCAACAGACCAGGACTTTGATTTAGAGAATTTTATAGGTGCCCTGAAGAAATCTAAAAAGCCTATCAAATCCCATCTCCTAGACCAGACCTTGGTAGCTGGACTTGGCAATATCTATGTGGATGAGGTTCTCTGGCGAGCTCAGGTTCATCCGGCAAGACCTTCCCAGACTTTGACAGCAGCAGAAACGACAGCCATTCATGACCAAACCATTGCTATTTTGGGCCAGGCCGTTGAAAAAGGTGGTTCGACCATTCGGACCTATACCAATGCCTTTGGGGAAGATGGAACCATGCAGGATTTTCATCAGGTCTATGACAAGGCTGGTCAAGAGTGTTCACGCTGTGGGACAGTGATTGAGAAAATCCAACTAGGCGGACGTGGAACCCACTTTTGTCCTCAGTGCCAAAGGAGGGGCTGATGGGAAAAATCATCGGAATCACTGGGGGAATTGCCTCTGGTAAGTCAACCGTGACAAATTTTCTAAGAAAGCAAGGCTTTCAAGTAGTGGATGCCGACGCAGCCGTCCACCAACTACAGAAACCTGGTGGTCGTCTGTTTGAAGCTCTAGTCCAGCACTTTGGTCAAAAAATTATCTTAGAAAATGGAGAACTCAATCGCCCTCTCCTAGCTAATCTCATCTTTTCAAATCCTGAAGAACAGGAATGGTCTAAGCGAATCCAAGGAAAGATTATCCGTGAGGAACTAGCTACGTTGAGAGATCAGTTTGCTCAGACAGAAGAGATTTTTTTCATGGATATCCCCTTACTTTTTGAGCAGAACTACGTCTCTTGGTTTGATGAGACTTGGTTGGTCTATGTGGACCGAGATGTCCAAGTAGAACGCTTAATGAAAAGGGACCACTTGTCCAAAGATGAAGCTGAGTTTCGTCTGGCAGCCCAGTGGCCTTTAGAGAAAAAGAAAGATTTGGCCAGTTATGTTCTAGATAACAATGGAAATCAGGACCAGCTTCTTACTCAGGTGTTCTCCCTGCTTGAGGGAGGTAAGCAAGATGACAGAGATTAACTGGAAGGATAATCTGCGCATTGCCTGGTTTGGTAATTTTCTGACAGGAGCCAGTATTTCTTTGGTAGTGCCCTTTATGCCCATCTTTGTGGAAAATTTAGGTGTAGGGAGTGATCAAGCTGCTTTTTACGCAGGTTTAGCTATTTCTGTCTCTGCCATTTCTGCAGCACTTTTCTCTCCTATCTGGGGCATCCTTGCTGATAAATACGGTCGAAAACCCATGATGATTCGTGCTGGTCTGGCCATGACTATCACTATGGGAGGCTTGGCCTTTGTGCCAAATATCTATTGGTTAATCTTTCTTCGTTTACTGAATGGTGTATTTGCGGGTTTTGTTCCCAATGCAACGGCCTTGATAGCCAGTCAGGTTCCAAAGGAGAAATCAGGCTCTGCCTTAGGTACTTTGTCTACTGGCGTAGTTGCAGGTACTCTAACTGGTCCCTTTATCGGGGGATTTATCGCAGAATTATTTGGTATTCGTACAGTTTTCTTACTGGTTGGTAGTTTTCTGTTTTTAGCTGCTGTTTTGACTATTTGCTTTATCAAGGAAGATTTTCAACCAGTAGCCAAGGAAAAGGCCATCCCAACAAGGGAATTATTTACATCAGTTAAATATCCCTATCTTTTGGCCAACCTCTTTCTGACCAGTTTTGTCATCCAATTTTCAGCCCAATCAATCGGCCCTATCTTAGCTCTGTATGTACGCGACTTAGGGCAGACAGAGAATCTTCTTTTTGTATCTGGTTTGATTGTATCCAGTATGGGCTTTTCCAGTATGATGAGTGCAGGAGTCATGGGAAAGCTAGGTGACAAGGTGGGCAACCATCGCCTCTTGGTTGTAGCCCAGTTTTATTCAGTCATCATCTATCTCCTCTGTGCCAATGCCTCTAGCCCCCTTCAACTAGGACTTTATCGTTTCCTCTTTGGATTGGGAACCGGTGCCCTGATTCCCGGGGTTAATGCCCTACTCAGCAAAATGACTCCCCAAGCCGGCATTTCGAGGGTCTTTGCCTTCAATCAGGTATTCTTTTATCTGGGAGGTGTCGTTGGTCCCATGGCAGGTTCTGCAGTAGCAGGTCAATTTGGCTACCATGCAGTCTTTTATGCGACAAGCCTTTGTGTTGCCTTTAGTTGTCTCTTTAACCTGCTTCAATTTCGAACATTATTAAA
Organism: Streptococcus sp. 9903; assembly: GCF_013276625.1. Classification (NCBI taxonomy): domain Bacteria; kingdom Bacillati; phylum Bacillota; class Bacilli; order Lactobacillales; family Streptococcaceae; genus Streptococcus; species Streptococcus sp. 9903. The sequence goes on from NZ_VMLI01000001.1 coordinate 75,647, forward strand.
AGTAAAGGAAATCTAGTGCGAGTAAAAATTAATCTCAAATGCTCCTCTTGTGGCAGTATCAATTACCTAACCAGTAAAAATTCAAAAACTCATCCAGACAAGATTGAGGTTTTAAAGTATTGTCCCAAGGAAAGAAAAGTAACCCTACATCTTGAATCTAAGTAGATTTTATGGTAAAATAATAAGGATTTTAAGGAGTTTGATATGTATAACCTATTATTAACCATTTTATTAGTATTATCTGTTGTGATTGTGATTGCGATTTTCATGCAACCAACTAAAAACCAATCCAGCAATGTATTTGATGCCAGCTCAGGTGATTTGTTTGAACGTAGTAAAGCACGCGGTTTCGAAGCTGTAATGCAGCGTTTGACAGGGATTTTAGTCTTTTTCTGGCTAGCCATTGCCTTAGCATTGACGGTATTATCAAGTAGATAAGAAAATAATGGGCAGGACTAGGTCTTTGCCTCTTTTTATTTTTAAAAGATATTTGAGAAGGTTTTACAGTAAAAGAAAATAAAAAATCTAGAAAGAAAATATGAAAGACAGAATAAAAGAATATTTACAAGATAAGGGAAAGGTAACTGTCAATGACTTGGCTCAGGCTTTGGGAAAAGACGGTTCCAAGGACTTTCGTGAGTTGATTAAAACCTTGTCCTTAATGGAAAGAAAGCACCAGATTCGCTTTGAAGAAGATGGAAGTCTGACCTTGGAAGTCAAGAAAAAACATGAGATTACTCTCAAGGGGATTTTTCATGCCCATAAAAATGGCTTTGGCTTTGTCAGTCTAGAAGGGGAAGAGGACGACCTTTTTGTAGGAAAAAACGATGTCAACTATGCTATTGATGGTGATACCGTTGAGGTCGTCATCAAGAAAGTCGCTGACCGCAATAAGGGAACAGCAGCAGAAGCAAAAATTATTGATATCTTAGAACACAGTTTGACAACTGTTGTTGGCCAAATCGTTCTGGATCAGGAAAAGCCTAAGTATGCTGGCTACATCCGTTCGAAAAATCAGAAAATCAGCCAACCCATCTATGTTAAGAAACCAGCCCTTAAACTGGAGGGAACAGAAGTTCTCAAGGTCTTTATCGATAAATACCCAAGTAAGAAACATGATTTCTTTGTCGCGAGTGTCCTCGATGTGGTGGGGCATTCAACGGATGTCGGAATTGATGTTCTTGAGGTCTTGGAATCAATGGACATTGTATCCGAGTTTCCAGAAGCTGTTGTCAAGGAAGCAGAAAGTGTGCCTGATGCTCCGTCTCAAAAGGATATGGAAGGTCGTCTGGATCTAAGAGATGAGATTACCTTTACCATTGACGGTGCTGACGCCAAGGACTTGGACGATGCGGTGCATATTAAGCCTATGAAAAATGGAAATATCGAACTCGGAGTTCACATAGCAGATGTTTCCTATTATGTGACCGAGGGTTCTGCCCTTGACAAGGAAGCCCTTAACCGCGCGACTTCAGTCTATGTAACAGACCGAGTGGTTCCAATGCTTCCAGAACGACTGTCAAATGGTATCTGTTCTCTCAATCCTCAAGTTGACCGCCTGACCCAGTCTGCCATTATGGAGATTGATAAACATGGTCGTGTAGTCAACTACACCATCACACAAACGGTTATCAAGACTAGCTTCAGGATGACCTATAGCGATGTCAATGATATCCTAGCTGGCGATGAAGAAAAGAGAAAAGAATATCATAAAATTGTACCAAGTATCGAACTTATGGCCAAGCTTCATGAAACTTTAGAAAACATGCGTGTGAAACGTGGAGCTCTCAATTTTGATACCAATGAAGCGAAGATTTTAGTGGATAAACAAGGTAAGCCTGTTGATATCGTTCTTCGTCAGCGTGGCATTGCCGAGCGTATGATTGAGTCCTTTATGTTGATGGCCAATGAAACAGTTGCTGAGCATTTCAGCAAGTTGGATTTGCCTTTTATCTATAGAATTCACGAGGAGCCTAAGGCTGAAAAGGTTCAGAAGTTTATTGATTATGCTTCGAGTTTTGGCTTGCGCATTTATGGGACTGCCAGTGAGATTGGCCAGGAGGCACTTCAAGACATTATGCGTGCTGTTGAGGGAGAACCTTATGCAGATGTATTGTCCATGATGCTTCTTCGCTCTATGCAGCAGGCTCGTTATTCGGAGCACAATTACGGCCACTATGGACTAGCTGCTGACTATTATACTCACTTTACCAGTCCGATTCGTCGTTATCCAGACCTTCTTGTTCACCGTATGATTCGTGATTACGGCCGTTCTAAAGAAATAGCAGAGCATTTTGAACAAGTGATTCCAGAGATTGCGACCCAGTCTTCCAACCGTGAGCGTCGTGCCATCGAGGCGGAGCGTGAAGTCGAAGCCATGAAAAAGGCTGAGTACATGGAAGAGTACGTAGGCGAAGAGTACGATGCAGTTGTATCAAGTATTGTCAAATTCGGTCTCTTTGTTGAATTGCCAAACACAGTTGAAGGCTTGATTCACATCACTAATCTACCTGAATTTTATCATTTCAATGAGCGTGATTTGACTCTTCGTGGAGAGAAATCAGGAACAACCTTCCGTGTAGGTCAGCAGATTCGCATTCGCGTTGAAAGAGCTGATAAGATGACGGGCGAAATTGACTTCTCTTACATTCCAAGTGAGTTTGATGTGATTGAAAAAGGCTTGAAACAGTCTAGTCGCAGTGACAGAGGGCGTGGTTCAAGTCGTCGTTCAGATAAGAAGGAAGATAAGAGAAAATCAGGACGCTCAAATGATAAGCGCAAGCATTCACAAAAAGACAAGAAGAAAAAAGGAAAGAAACCTTTTTACAAGGAAGTAGCTAAGAAAGGAGCCAAGCATGGCAAAGGGCGAGGGAAAGGTCGTCGCACAAAATAAAAAGGCGCGCCACGACTATACAATCGTAGATACGCTAGAAGCAGGAATGGTCCTGACTGGAACTGAAATCAAGAGTGTGCGAGCTGCTCGAATCAATCTCAAGGACGGTTTTGCACAAGTAAAAAATGGGGAGGTCTGGTTGAGCAACGTTCATATCGCTCCTTACGAAGAGGGTAATATCTGGAATCAGGAACCAGAACGTCGCCGCAAACTCCTGCTCCATAAGAAACAAATTCAAAAATTGGAACAAGAGACCAAAGGGACAGGAATGACCCTGGTTCCCCTTAAAGTCTATATCAAAGATGGTTACGCTAAACTCCTTTTAGGTCTAGCTAAAGGAAAGCATGACTATGATAAACGGGAGTCAATCAAGCGACGTGAGCAGAATCGCGATATTGCGCGCGTGATGAAAGCTGTCAATCAGCGATAAAAAGAGGAATGAAGATGGAAAAACTAGTTGCCTATAAACGCATGCCTTTGTGGACTAAAGAAACTATGCCAGAGGCTGTTCAGCAGAAACACAATACCAAGGTTGGGACTTGGGGGAAAATTACTGTCTTGAAGGGAGCTCTCAAGTTTATTGAATTGACAGAAGATGGTGAGGTTTTAGCTGAGCACCTCTTTGAAGCAGGAGCCGACAATCCCATGGCACAACCTCAAGCTTGGCATCGAGTCGAGGCTGCTACAGACGATGTGGAATGGTACTTGGAGTTTTATTGTAAACCTGAAGATTATTTCCCTAAGAAATACAATACTAATCCTGTTCATTCAGAGGTCCTAGAGGCTATGCAGACAGTAAAACCAGGGAAAGCCTTGGATTTGGGCTGTGGTCAAGGCCGTAATGCATTCTTTTTAGTCCAACAAGGTTTTGATGTGACAGCTGTGGATCAAAATGAACTGGCCCTTGAAATCTTGCAAAGCATTGTGGAGCAGGAAAATCTGGACATGCCAGTTGGTCTTTACGATATCAATTCAGCTAGTATTGGGCAAGCGTATGATTTCATCGTATCGACAGTTGTTTTGATGTTTTTGCAAGCAGACCGCATTCCTGCAATTATCAAAAATATGCAGGAGCATACTACGGTCGGTGGTTATAATCTTATCGTTTGTGCTATGGATACGGAAGATTACCCTTGCTCTGTGAACTTCCCATTTACCTTTAAAGAAGGGGAATTGTCAGACTATTACAAGGACTGGGAATTGGTTAAGTACAATGAAAATCCAGGTCAATTGCACCGTCGCGATGAAAATGGCAATCGCATTCAACTACGCTTTGCGACCATGCTAGCTAAGAAAATTAAATAAACATGAATGAAGATTAGGAATTTTTCTGATCTTTTTTTTCTTTTTTTACGAATAGATAAGATAGAAGAATTGACAAAAATACGCATTATAAGTATAATTTTAGCTAGAAAGGTGACAATGAATGCCAATCACAGGTAAGGAAATGGTAAAATTAGCTCTTGCAAATGGATGGATTGAAGTTCGTAAGAGAGGAAGTCATCATCATTTTAAGAAAGAAGGAGTTCCCTATCTTGTCACTATTCCAGTTCACGGTAATGATGATCTAGGAAAAGGGTTAGAGAGAAAAATATTAAAAGATTTGGGATTGTAGTTGATTTGGAAATTGTGGAGGTGTATTATGCTAAAATCTTATCCTGCTATTTTTCATAAAGAAGGTACTGGATACTGGATTGAATTTCCGGAGTTTGGAGGTGGGACAGAGGGAGCAACGATTGAACTTGCAATGAAAAATGCTCGGGAAATGCTTGAGAGTGTTTTAGCTTCTTATATTGATGAAGGACTGGCTCTGCCTACTCCTAGTGACATTGCTGAGTTGAAAGCTCCTGATGGATTTGTGACTTTGATTCAGGTCAATCCCTTGCCTTTCGTAAAGAATAATAAAGCGATTCGAAAAAATGTTACGGTTCCAGAGTGGCTAGTCAGACTTGCAGATCGTGAGAAAGTGAACTATTCTGAAGTTTTGACACAAGCTCTTGAAAGTCGCTTGCAACTCTAAAATTATAGAGTGATGAAGATTAGGAAATTTCCTGATCTTTTTTCTTTTTTTCGAATAATATAGAAAAGGAGGGAAATCATGTTTGTTGCGAGAGATACTAGGGGAGAATTGGTAAATGTGTTAGAGGATAAGCTTGAGAAGCAAGCCTACACTTGCCCAGCTTGTGGAGGTCAGCTCCGTTTGCGGCAAGGACCAAGTGTCCGAACCCATTTTGCCCATAAATCCTTAAAAGACTGTGATTATTCCTCTGAAAATGAAAGCCCAGAACACCTGTCCAATAAAGAATCACTTTATCACTGGTTGAAAAAAGATGCAGAGGTGCAATTAGAATACCCGCTTCCAGAGCTTAAACAGATTGCGGATGTGTTTGTAAATGGCAATCTAGCTTTAGAGGTTCAATGTAGTCCCTTGCCTCAAAAAGTTCTTAAAGAGCGCAGTGAGGGCTATTGTAGTGAGGGTTACCAAGTACTGTGGTTGCTGGGGCAAAAACTGTGGCTCAAAGACCGTTTGACTCGTCTGCAACAAGGTTTTCTCTATTTCAGTCAAAACATGGGCTTTTATGTTTGGGAAGTAGACAAGGAAAAACAGGTTTTAAGGCTTAAATATCTCATCCACCAGGATCTCCGAGGCAGACTCTATTATCAAATCAAGGAATTTCCCTATGGACAAGATAGTTTACTGGAGATATTACGTCTTCCCTATAAGAAACAAAAAATATCTCATTTTACAGCTTCTCAGGACAAGGACATCTGTCGCTATATCCGGCAACAACTCTATTATCAAAATCCTTTTTGGATGAAAGAACAAGCGGAAGCCTATAAAAAGGGAGAAAATCTCCTAACTTATGGTCTAAAAGAATGGTATCCACAAATAAGACCACTAGTAGGTAATTTTTGCCAAATTGAGCAAGATTTGACTCGCTATTATCAGTATTTTCAAACCTATTACCAAGAAAATCCTCAAAATGATTGGCAAAAGCTTTATCCACCAGCCTTTTATCAGCAATATTTCTTGAAAAATATGGTAAAATAGAAAGGATGGAGGAATCTAATGGTATTACAAAGACATGAAATAAATGAAAAAGATACATGGGATCTATCAACGATTTACCCAACTGACCAGGCTTGGGAAGAAGCCTTAAAAGATTTAACAGAACAACTGGAGAAAGTAAGCCAGTATGAAGGCCATCTCTTGGATAGTGCGGATAGCCTACTCGAAATCACTGAATTTTCTCTTGAAATGGAACGCCAGATGGAGAAGCTTTACGTTTATGCTCATATGAAGAATGACCAAGATACACGTGAAGCCAAGTACCAAGAGTACTATGCTAAGGCTATGACTCTATACAGCCAGCTAGACCAAGCCTTTTCATTCTATGAGCCTGAATTTATGGAAATCAGTGAAGAGCAGTATGCTGACTTTTTAGAAGCTCAACCAAAATTGCAGCTTTATCAACACTATTTTGATAAGCTTTTGCAAGGCAAGGATCACGTTCTTTCACAACGTGAAGAAGAATTATTGGCTGGAGCTGGAGAAATCTTTGGTTCGGCAAGTGAAACCTTCGCTATCTTGGACAATGCGGATATTGTGTTCCCTTATGTCCTCGACGATGATGGTAAGGAAGTTCAGCTATCTCATGGGACTTACACACGTTTGATGGAGTCTAAAAATCGTGAGGTGCGTCGTGGTGCCTATCAAGCTCTTTATGCGACTTATGAACAATTCCAACATACCTATGCCAAAACCTTGCAAACCAATGTTAAGGTGCAAAACTACCGTGCTAAAGTTCGCAACTACAAGAGCGCTCGTCATGCAGCCCTAGCAGCCAATTTTGTTCCAGAGAGTGTTTATGACAATTTGGTAGCAGTAGTTCGCAAGCATTTGCCCCTCTTGCATCGTTACCTTGAACTTCGTTCAAAAATCTTGGGGATTTCAGACCTTAAGATGTACGATGTCTACACACCGCTTTCATCTGTTGAATATAGTTTTACCTACCAAGAAGCCTTGAAAAAGGCAGAAGATGCTTTGTCAGTCTTGGGTGAGGATTACTTGAGCCGTGTTAAACGTGCCTTCAGCGAGCGTTGGATTGATGTTTACGAAAATCAAGGCAAGCGTTCAGGGGCTTACTCTGGTGGTTCTTACGATACCAATGCCTTTATGCTCCTTAACTGGCAGGACAATCTTGACAATCTCTTTACTCTTGTTCATGAGACAGGCCACAGCATGCATTCTAGCTATACTCGCGAGACTCAGCCTTATGTTTATGGAGATTACTCTATCTTCTTGGCTGAGATTGCATCAACTACCAATGAAAATATCTTGACGGAGAAATTATTGGAAGAAGTGGAAGACGACGCAACGCGCTTTGCTATTCTCAATAACTTCCTAGATGGTTTCCGTGGAATAGTTTTTCGTCAAACTCAATTTGCCGAGTTTGAACACGCAATCCACCAAGCGGATCAAAATGGTGAAGTCTTGACAAGCGATTTCTTAAATAAACTCTACGCAGACTTGAACCAAGAGTATTATGGTTTGAGTAAGGAAGACAATCCTGAAATCCAATACGAGTGGGCTCGCATTCCACACTTCTACTATAACTACTATGTATACCAATATTCAACAGGCTTTGCGGCCGCCTCAGCCCTAGCTGAAAAGATTGTCCATGGTAGTCAAGAAGATCGTGACTGCTATATCGACTATCTCAAGGCAGGTAAGTCTGACTATCCACTTAATGTCATGAGAAAAGCTGGTGTTGATATGGAGAAGGAAGACTATCTCAACGATGCTTTTGCAGTCTTCGAACGTCGTTTGAATGAGTTTGAAGCCCTTGTTGAAAAATTGGGATTGGCATAAGATGGTTGAATCATATAGTAAAAATGCCAACCATAACATGCGTCGCCCTGTCGTCAAGGAAGAAATTGTAGACTTGATGCGTCAGCGCCAAAAGCAAGTCACAGGTTCCTTGAAAGAATTGGAAGACTTTGCCCGCAAGGAAAATATTCCCATTATTCCCCATGAAACGGTAGCTTATTTCCGTTTTCTCATGGAAACCATGCAACCTAAAAACATTCTGGAAATTGGGACGGCCATCGGTTTTTCAGCCCTCTTGATGGCGGAACATGCGCCAAATGCCAAGATTACAACTATTGATCGCAATCCAGAAATGATTGGTTTTGCCAAGGAAAATTTTGCCCAGTTTGATAGTCGTAAGCAAATCACTCTCCTAGAAGGAGATGCGGTAGATGTCTTATCAACCTTGACAGAGTCTTATGATTTTGTCTTTATGGATTCTGCCAAGTCTAAATACATCGTCTTTCTACCAGAAATCCTCAAACATTTGGAAGTTGGAGGTGTGGTTGTCTTGGATGATATTTTCCAAGGCGGTGATGTTGCCAAGGACATTATGGAAGTCCGTCGAGGTCAGCGAACCATCTATCGAGGCCTTCAAAGACTATTTGATGCAACCTTAGACAATCCAGGACTCACTGCAACATTAGTCCCTCTGGGGGACGGCATTCTCATGCTTCGTAAAAATGTAGCAGATGTTCAATTGCCTGACAGCGAATGATTTTCAGAAAAATTTAAGAAAATATAGTACAATAGATAGAGTAACACTTATCTCAAAGGAGTAGACATGAAGAAAAAACTATTGGCAGGTGCCATTACACTATTATCAGTAGCAACTTTAGCAGCTTGTTCGAAAGGTTCAGAAGGGGCAGACCTTATCAGCATGAAAGGGGATGTCATCACAGAACATCAATTTTATGAGCAAGTGAAAAGCAACCCTTCAGCCCAACAAGTCTTGTTAAATATGACCATCCAAAAAGTTTTTGAAAAACAATATGGCTCAGAGCTTGATGATAAAGAGGTTGATGATACTATTGCCGAAGAAGAGAAACAATATGGTGAGAACTACCAACGTGTCTTGTCACAAGCAGGAATGACCCTTGAAACACGTAAAGCTCAAATTCGTACAAGTAAATTAGTTGAGTTGGCAGTTAAGAAGGCAGCAGAAGCTGAATTGACAGATGATGCTTACAAGAAGGCCTTTGACGAATATACTCCAGATGTAACGGCTCAAATCATCCGTCTTGATAATGAAGATAAGGCCAAAGAAGTTCTCGAAAAAGCCAAGGCAGAAGGTGCTGACTTTGCCCAATTAGCCAAAGATAACTCAACTGATGAGAAAACTAAAGCGAATGGTGGAGAAATCACCTTTGATTCTGCTTCAACAGAAGTACCGGAACAAGTTAAAAAAGCTGCTTTTGCTTTAGATGTAAACGGCGTTTCTGATGTGATTACAGCAACTGGCACACAAGCCTACAGTAGCCAATATTACATTGTAAAACTCATTAAGAAAACAGAAAAATCATCTAATATTGATGACTACAAAGAAAAATTAAAAACTGTTATCTTGACTCAAAAACAAAATGATTCAACATTTGTTCAAAGCATTATCGGAAAAGAATTGCAAGCAGCCAATATCAAGGTTAAGGACCAAGCCTTCCAAAATATCTTTACCCAATATATCGGTGGTGGAGATTCAAGCTCAAGCAGTAGTACATCAAACGAATAGTCCAAATCAATGAGTCAGGCAAAAACTCGACTTCAGGAAAAAATAAAGTAAATTTTCCCACAATAAAACGCATAGTACAAGGTTTTCAATACCTGATATTATGCGTTTTTTGATTTTCAAGACTTTTTGACCAGCCTCATTTTTTTAACTTGCTACTCAGTGAAAAGCAAAGATTAAACTAGGAAGCTAGCTGTAGGCTTCTCAAAGAACAGCTTTGAGGTTGCAGATAAGACTTATGAGGTCACCAACATATATAATGTGAAGCTGACGTGGTTTGAATAGATTTTAGAAGAGTATGAGTCTGGAAGTTTTAATGGATAATGCAAGATTCCATAGAATGGGTAAGCTAGAGTTCTTATGTGAAGAGTTTGGGCATAAACTTTTACCTCTTCCTCCCTACTCATCTTATACTCAATGAAAATCAAAGAGCAAACTAGGAAACTAGCCGCAGGTTGTACTTGAGTACGGCAAGGCGACGTTGACGCGGTTTGAAGAGATTTTCGAAGAGTATTAGTATAGAAAAGTGAATCTGAAATAGTACATCACTGCTTCTAAAACATTCTTATAAATTGATTTAAATTCTCAAAATCACATTATTCAGTTCTTATTTCATTTTGCTCTACAATCCTGTTGAGAAGACACATGTTCATATCAAAAAGGTATTGGCAAGTTGCAATACCTTTTTACGAGGCTCTTTTGTCTTATTTTTGTTTCAACTGACTATATCTCCTATGGTTCTAGTTCAGAAGGCTAGGCTATAATTATGATTGATAAGAAGTATCATTCCAAGTATCGAGAGTGAATGTTTCAAAATCATGGGTTTCTAGAATTGTCAGGCTGGCATTTGCTAGACCGCCATCTTTACGAAGAAGTGGTTCTTTATATCCTAGAAGAGTACGAAGACTGGCAGTAAGATTGGCACCGTGACCGACAATTAGAATATGCTCAGCTGGACTATCTTTTAATGATTTGATAAATTGGATGGTCCGTTGCGTGGTGCTATAGAGGGATTCGGCTCCAAACATTTGAGTGTCAAATTGAGCAAGATTAGATCGGAAAGCTTTGATTTGTTGCGGGTAAATAGCTTCCAAGGTTGCAATTTTCAAACCTTCTAATTTACCTAGCTGCCATTCACGGAGATTCGGAACACTTTCTAAAGGACAGGGTGTCTTGAGTTGACTTTGGATAATCTCAGCAGATTTGACCGCTCGAGGTAAATCACTTGCATAAATCTGATCAAAAGGAATTTCCTTGAGATATTGGCCAAGTTGTTTTAGGGTTTCAATGGATTCAGGAAGAAGGGGAGAATCTCCACTAGCACCTTGAAAACGCCCTTCTTGGTTCCAGACGGTACGACCGTGGCGGACAAAGTAGAGTTTCATTACTTGCTGTCCTCCAAAATATCTACAAAGTCTGCCTTTACAAAGCTAGCCAGGTCTTGTGGCGCTACGATAATGCTGTGACCAACTTCGCCAGCAGAGACAATCATTTGATCCAAGTCTAGAGCAATTTTATCGATAAAAATGGGATAATTGTGTTTCTGACGAATTCCGACAGGATTATTGGCTCCATGAATGTAACCAGTTGTTTTTTCTAAGTCCTTTTGTGGAATCATGCTCACTTTTTTATTACCAGAAATTTTAGCTAGTTTCTTTTCCGATAAGTGTTGAGTGATAGGCACAATTCCGATAATCGGTCCTGTCTTATCTCCCAAAAGAGCCAAGGTTTTGAAAATCTGATCTCGTTCATAACCTTGAGGCAGCTCTCCTTCCAGGGCATTGATTTGAATCCCCTGATGTGGGATACCTGCTTTAGATAGGATTTGTTCCACCAATGTTTTTTTGATTTTAACTTTTTTTGCCATTATTTATACTTATCCTCCAATTGGCTCATCCAAATACCAAGCCAGATTCCCAGTGCAAAGAAGAAGGCGATGATGACATAGCTAACAAGAGAAAGGCCAGTGTATTGGATACTTTCAGCGTTTCCTGCATTTGGAATCAAGATCAAAAGGGTACTTGATAGGACAATACCGATGATGAAATGATAGACGCGTGAGTGGTAGTTGTTTAAGGCATAATCCATCAATTTTGAAAAAACGATGAGAGTTGCACCTGCACCAATTCCAATCGGGAAGAAGGTTCCCAAGAGGTCAAAGGTTTTAAAACCAGTCAACATAGGAGCATAGAGACCCAAAATCAAAAGTAGATTTGATGGACTGAGGCCAGGAACTAAGACGCCAAGAGCCAGCAGTGCACCTGCTAGGACGAAATTAAGAAAGCTAGCACTTAAGGTTCCAACGACAAAATTTAAGGCATAGAGTCCTAGTCCAGAAATGATAAAGGTTGTCCAGAACCAAGCTAAATCAATCTTGTCTCGGTCAGATTCTCGAGTTGATTCTTTTAGTAGGCTAGGAACCGTACCAATGATGGCACCCGCAAAGCTCCATAAGACAAAGACCTGGTAATTTTCAAGCAGGTATTCAATCGGGTAGGAAAATAATCCGATTCCCAGAAGCATACCGATGGCAACTGGAATAAAGTACAAAACATTTTCTTTAAAGTCTTTAAAGGGATGGGCCAGAAAGCCAATCATCCGTTCGTAAATGCCTAAGATTGCTGCTAGAACTCCTCCGGAAATTCCCGGTAGAATAAATCCAAGAGCAATCACAATCCCTTTAATAATGCGCGCTAACCATGAGAGCATATAGTTCCTCCAACTATTTCTATTTCAAAAAATCCTTACTATATTGTATCACAATCAAACACAAAAAGAAAAAGCAAATGCTAAACAAATGCTTTTAAGGTTTTAAAAAGAGTTTTCTAAAGGTTTCTTCTTTGTTTTTTAAGGGAGAGATGACGTTGATATCCAAATTGTGGTCAAAGCCGGCAATTTTCCCTTTAGATGTGTATTGGTGGATGTCATAATCTAAATCAGTTTTAGGACTGCTCTCAAAAAATCCTGAGTCTGAGCCGTAGGACGGAATCCAAACAGAGGTAAACTTGCCTGTATCAATACTATGTTCTTCCATGAAATAGACCCCAACGTAGATTCCGATGTTTTTAGCACCTAGTGATGCTAATTTTGCTCGAAAGGCTTCAACACCCTCGTTCATATTGGACATGGTTTTGTCTTCTATGTCTAGCCAATAGTAACTAGGGCTGTAAGGAGAGGCAGCATTGTAGAAAACTTCAGCGGCTTTTTCCATTTCTTGGACACTTTTTCCAGCTACATAAGCGTAGACCCCAACGGGGACATTCCGCTTTTGAAGTTCAGTGATATGACTCTTATAGGCTTTGTCTATTCCATTGATAAAGGAAGCATCATTTTCTTTTGTCGTTTGAGCACCGCTGTGAACACGAACAATAGCGCCTGAAATATTTTGTGAGAGGGCATCGTAGTTGATTTCCTCAGGACGCTGCCAGCCAGAGAGGTCAATAATCGGTCTGTCTAAGTGTTTCAAAGCCTGTGCTTCAATCTGCGCTATGTTGGATTTTGTTTTAAAGGATTGGTTGTCATTAAGTGGGCGATTGATGATTAAAATGAACATCATAATCCCAAAAAAACTAAATAAAATAAGTGGATGAATTTGTTTTCTCATATCTCATAATTTTACCCTAAAAATCAAAAAAAATCAAAAAAATGGGTTAAGGAAAGGACTTTGGAGCATTTTTTTATTCAAGGGCGCGGAATGATTTGAAATATGGTATAATAAAAGGGAATTTCTACAGAAAAGAGAAGATTATGTCAAATTTTGCCATTATTTTAGCAGCGGGTAAAGGGACTCGCATGAAATCTGATTTGCCAAAAGTGTTGCACAAGGTTGCGGGTATTTCTATGTTGGAACATGTTTTCCGTAGTGTGGGAGCTATCCAACCTGAAAAGACAGTAACAGTTGTAGGACACAAGGCAGAATTGGTTGAGGAGGTCTTGGCTGGACAGACAGAATTTGTGACTCAATCTGAACAGTTGGGTACTGGGCATGCGGTTATGATGACAGAGCCTATCTTGGAAGGTTTGTCAGGTCACACCTTGGTCATCGCAGGAGATACTCCTTTAATCACAGGTGAAAGCTTGAAAAACTTGATTGATTTCCACATCAATCATAAAAATGTGGCTACTATCTTGACTGCTGAAACAGATAATCCTTTTGGCTATGGACGAATTGTTCGTAATGACAATGCTGAGGTTCTTCGTATTGTTGAGCAAAAGGATGCCACCGATTTTGAAAAGCAAATCAAGGAAATCAACACTGGAACATACGTCTTTGACAACGAGCGTTTGTTTGAGGCTTTGAAAAATATCAATACCAACAACGCTCAAGGAGAATACTATATTACAGACGTCATTGGTATTTTCCGTGAATCTGGTGAAAAAGTCGGTGCTTATACTTTGAAAGATTTTGATGAAAGTCTTGGGGTAAATGACCGTGTGGCACTTGCGACAGCTGAGTCGGTTATGCGTCGTCGCATCAATCACCAACACATGGTCAATGGGGTTAGCTTTGTCAACCCAGAAGCAACTTATATCGATATTGATGTTGAAATTGCGCCTGAAGTTCAAATCGAAGCCAATGTTACCTTGAAGGGGCAAACTAAAATTGGTGCTGAGACTCTTTTGACAAATGGAACGTATGTAGTGGATAGCACTATTGGAGCAGGAGCTGTCATTACCAATTCTATGATTGAGGAAAGTAGTGTTGCTGACGGAGTGACAGTCGGTCCGTATGCCCACATTCGTCCAGGTTCAAGTCTGGGTGCACAAGTCCATATTGGAAACTTTGTCGAGGTGAAAGGTTCTTCTATCGGTGAGAATACCAAGGCTGGTCATTTGACTTATATCGGAAACTGTGAAGTGGGTAGCCATGTTAATTTTGGTGCAGGAACCATTACAGTCAACTATGACGGCAAAAACAAATACAAGACAGTCATCGGTAACAATGTCTTTGTTGGTTCAAATTCAACCATTATTGCGCCAGTAGAACTTGGTGACAATTCCCTCGTTGGAGCTGGTTCAACTATTACTAAAGATGTTCCAGCGGATGCGATTGCGATTGGTCGCGGTCGTCAGGTCAATAAAGACGAATATGCAACACGTCTTCCTCATCATCCTAAGAATCAGTAGGAGTCTGTCATGGAATTTGAAGAAAAAACGCTTAGCCGAAAAGAAATCTATCAAGGACCAATATTTAAACTGGTCCAAGATCAGGTTGAATTACCAGAAGGCAAGGGAACTGCCCAACGGGATTTGATTTTCCACAATGGGGCTGTCTGTGTTTTAGCAGTAACGGATGAACAAAAACTCATCTTGGTCAAGCAGTACCGCAAAGCTATCGAGGCTGTCTCTTACGAAATTCCAGCCGGAAAGTTGGAAGTGGGAGAAAATACAGACCCTGTTGCAGCAGCTCTTCGAGAATTAGAGGAAGAAACAGCCTATACAGGGAAATTAGAACTCTTGTATGATTTTTATTCAGCTATTGGTTTTTGTAATGAAAAGTTAAAACTATACCTAGCAAGCGATTTGACGAAAGTGGAAAATCCGCGTCCGCAGGATGAGGATGAAACCTTAGAAGTCCTTGAAGTGAGCTTAGAAGAAGCCAAGGAATTAATCCAATCAGGTCATATCTGTGATGCCAAGACAATTATGGCTGTTCAGTATTGGGAATTGCATAAAAAATAGAGGAGGTCAGTATGGGTAAACCTTTATTAACGGATGAAATGATTGAAAGGGCTAATAGAGGCGAAAAAATTTCAGGTCCTCCTTTACTTGATGATGAGGAGACTAAGATTTTACCAACCTCTTCTTCCCGTTTTGGTTATTCCAATCCTAAGGATCATGGTTTTAGCCAGGAAACCTTGAAGATTCAGGTCGAACCGTCTATTCATAAAAGCCGTCGCATTGAAAATACCAAGAGAAATGTCTTCAATTCTAAACTGAATAAAATCTTATTTGCAGTCATCTTTCTCTTAATTTTGCTTGTCTTAGCAATGAAACTGTTGTAATAGAAAAGGAATTGAAATGAAAATAGGAATTATTGCGGCTATGCCAGAAGAACTGGCGTATCTGGTCCAGCATCTAGAAAATGCCCAGAAGCAAGTTGTTTTAGGCAATACCTATCACACAGGAACCATTGCCTCTCATGAAGTCGTTCTTGTAGAAAGTGGAATTGGTAAGGTCATGTCTGCTATGAGTGTAGCTATTTTGGCTGATCATTTCCAGGTGGATGCTTTGATTAATACGGGATCAGCTGGTGCAGTAGCAGAAGGTATTGCTGTTGGTGATGTTGTGATTGCAGACAAATTAGCCTATCATGACGTGAATGTCACAGCTTTTGGCTATGCTTATGGACAAATGGCGCAACAACCGCTTTATTTCGAATCAGATAAAACCTTTGTTGCCAAAATCCAAAAGAGTTTATCTCAATTGGATCAAAACTGGCATCTTGGTTTGATTGCTACAGGAGATAGTTTTGTTGCAGGAAATGATAAGATAGAAGCGATTAAGTCCCATTTCCCAGAAGTTTTAGCCGTTGAGATGGAGGGGGCAGCTATTGCTCAGGCGGCGCATGCCCTTAATCTTCCAGTCTTAGTCATCCGCGCTATGAGTGACAATGCCAACCATGAAGCAAACATCTCTTTTGATGAGTTTATTATCGAAGCTGGACGCCGCTCTGCCCAAGTCTTATTAGCCTTTTTGAAGGCTTTAGATTAAGCGGAAATTTGACAGTTTTTCTAGCTTATGATAAGATTTAAGTAAAGAAAAGCTAGAAAACGTTTCAGAGGATATTATGAGTATTGAAATGACCGTCAGTGAGATTGCAGAGGTTTTAGGATTATCTCGCCAAGCAATCAATAACCGTGTCAAAGAATTACCAGAAGAAGACACAGATAAAAACGACAAAGGGGTAACGGTCGTTACCAGAAGTGGTTTGATTAAGCTAGAAGAAATCTATAAAAAAACGATTTTTGAAGATGAGCCTGTCAGTGAAGATGTCAAGCAGCGTGAACTGATGGAGATTCTGGTTGATGAGAAGAATGCAGAAATTCTTCGTCTCTATGAACAATTAAAAGCCAAGGATCGTCAGTTATCAGAAAAAGATGAGCAGATGCGTATCAAAGACCGTCAGATTGCTGAGAAAGACAAACAACTCGATCAGCAGCAACAATTGACTCTTCAAGCCATGAAGGATCAAGAAAATCTCAAGCTAGAGCTGGACCAAGCAAAAGAAGAAGTCCAATCCACTAAGAAAGGCTTTTTTGCTCGTTTATTTGGAGGATAATCAAGGAGCTGTTTAGGTTAAATGCTAACCTGATGGCTTCTTTTATTTCTAATCTAAATAGTATAGTTGCTCAAGTAAAATAACAGTATAGGAGAGATAGAAAATGGAACGATTAGAAGATTACATTGCTTTCGATTTAGAATTTAATCAGCATGAAGGGCAAATACACTTGATTCAAGTATCGGCAGTGCGTTTTAGAGATGGTCAGGAAATCGATGCCTATGATTCCTATGTTCATACCAGTGTGCCTCTAAAAAGTTTTATCAATGGTTTGACTGGGATTACAGCCGAGACCTTAAAAGATGCTCCTCCAGTGGAGGAAGTCATAAAAGAATTCCAAGATTTTGTGGGTTCTTTACCCATGGTTGGCTACAATGCTGCTAAAAGTGATTTGCCTATTCTAGCAGAGCATGGTTTAGACTATAGTCAGCAGTATAAGGTGGATTTGTATGATGAAGCTTTTGAACGTCGGAGCTCGGATTTACATGGTATTGCCAATCTCAAGTTGCAAACTGTTGCCTCATTTCTTGGATTTCAAGGTCAGTCCCATAATAGCTTGGAGGATGCTCGGATGACGGCGCGTGTGTATGAGTCCTTCCTAGAATCAGATCAAGCTAGAGAATTGTTAGAGACGGAAAGTAGCTTATCAAACAATCCTTTTGGTGGCTTGGACTTATCTCAATTATTTGACTAGGAGTGCCTATGAAACCTGAAAAACCTAAAAAATTGGGTTTTAAACAGATTTACCTCAATCTTGATAAAATCCTCTTTCTCTTTTTCTTGATTTTTATGATAGTGGAGTATTTGTGGGTACCATTCAATTCATGGTTGGCTAGCTTCTTATTAGATCAGACAGGTTATCTTTTTATTTCCTATAACAATGTCTTAGCCATCCTCACTCATTCTCCATTGATTAGTCTAGCTTTTTTAGCCTTGATTATCATTAACCTGCTGGTCGCTTATTTTCAAATAGGACTCCTCTTTATTGGTGCTCGTCATCTCCTCTATCATGAAAAGCGAAGGCTAATTGAGTATATCCGCAAGGTTTTCCATGAAAGTTTTGGATTTATGAAAAAGCTAACTTGCGCCAAAGCCTTGTTTATCTTTTTCTATATAGCTATGCTTTTTCCTTTTATACGGAAAATGCTGAAGATTTATTATCTCAATAAAATCGTCATTCCAGAGTTTATCCAAGATTATTTAGAAGATAAATATTGGATGTGGTGGCTGAGCATTCTACTTCTATCTCTTATCTTTCTCTATGTCTCTGTCAGATTGATGTTTGCCCTTCCGAAGATTGTATATGATCAGCTGACTGTTCGAGAAGCAGTGATGTTTAGTTTGGAGAAAACCAAGAAAAGAGTTGCTTTTTATGCTTGGAATTTATTTTATATCTTGCTCAAGGCAAATTTATTATTTTATCTTCCTTTGATTCCTTTGTTATTGGCTCAAACTTTGGTAGATGACATCACTCAGAGAGAGTCTCTGATTCTTGGTATTTTGAATTTTGTTGTGATTAAAAATCTTTATTATATGGCTCTGACTTATTTTTTGGTTAAATTTGTTTCATTTTTGACAGGAAAGGGGCTGGATATGCTTCCTAGGAGAGAAAAAGATCACATCATGCGATGGGGAGTCATGATTTGTGCCAGTCTTTTCTTTGCCTTAGAAGGTTATATTTATCTGGAGACTCCCATGGTTCATCTACCTCAGCTTATTTCTCACCGAGGGGTTTCCAATGCAAATGGGATTCAAAATACAGTAGAATCCTTGGAAACTACAGCACAACTCAAACCAGACTTGGTGGAGACGGACGTGCAGGAAACAAAAGATGGGCAGTTTGTCATGATGCATGATGCAAACTTGAAAAATCTAGCAGGTATCAATAAAAGTCCTCAAGACTTAAACTTGGAGGAGCTTAAAGGGATTGATATTTTTGAAAATGGCTACCAGGCTAAAATTTCAAGCTTTGAAGATTATCTCAGTCGAGCCAACGAACTTGGTCAAAAATTACTAATTGAAATTAAAACCAGTAAAAAAGATAGTCCAGACATGATGGACCGCTTTTTAGCCCGTTATGCTGCAAAGCTCAAGATTTATGGACATCAAATCCAGTCTTTAGACTACCATGTTGTTGAAAAAGTAAGACAGTATGATGCCGAACTGCCAGTTTATTTTATCATGCCCTACAATTCTGTCTTTCCTAAAACAAGGGCGACAGGATATACTATGGAGTACTCGACCTTGGATGAATATTTTGTAAGCAAACTATGGACAACAGATCAGAAACTTTATGTATGGACTGTCAATGATTCAGAAGCTATCAGCAAATCTCTTCACTTAGGAGTAGATGGAGTGATTACAGATGATTTGGAAAAGGTTCAGTGGGAAATAGAAGTAGCCCAAGAAGATCCAGAATATACGGATTTGCTCTTGAAAAAAGCTTTGGAATTCTTTGAATTTTAGTAATAAAAAAGAGGAACAACTATTCCTCCCATGATAGGTAAGTATTCTTGTGAATGCTTGCTTTTTTGTGGTTGCAATTCGTTTACGATAAATGTATGTCTTGTTTTTATTTCAATCAACTTTATAGTAATTTGAGATTGGAATAGTACATTACAACTTCTAAAATGGTACTAAAAATTGGGAAAATTCCTTTATTCTCTATATCCATTAGAAAGAATTGATTAAAAATTAGGAGATTTTTAATTTCTTTTCCGAATAAATAGATAGAAGCATCAAATCTAGTAAATTAGATTAAAAAATGTGCTATAATGAAAGGAGAAGAAATATGACTGTACGTCATCCGGGCATTAGCCCGACCAACGATTTGGTTGCTAAGAAAATTTTTAGCAATCCAGAAATCACTTGTCAATTTATTCGCGATATGCTGGACTTGCCAGCAAAAAATGTAACCATTTTGGAGGGAAGCAATATTCATGTACTACCTTCTCTGCCTTATTCAGCCCAAGATTTCTATACCAGTATAGACGTTTTAGCTGAACTAGACAATGGCACTCAAGTTATCATTGAGATTCAAGTTCATCATCAAAATTTTTTCATCAATCGCCTGTGGGCTTACTTGTGCAGTCAGGTCAATCAAAACCTAGAAAAAATTCGCCAACAAGAAGGCAATACTCATCAAAGTTACAAACATATCGCTCCTGTCTACGCCATTGCAATTGTAGACAGCAACTACTTCCAAGATGACTTAGCTTTTCACAGTTTCAGTATGCGCGAGGACACGACAGGTGAAGTCTTAACTATCACAAATAACGGTCAAGAAAACCATCTAGTCAAAATGGCGTTCTTAGAACTAAAAAAATATAGAGAAACCAGCAAAGACAAGGTTCGCAAGCCGTGGTTGGAGTTTTTCGGCAACAAGCCCTTTACCCAGCAACCCGAGCGAGCTATCAGCCAAGCAGATCAACTGCTGGACTATAAGAGCTGGTCCGAGGAGGACAGGAAGATGTTTAGCCAACTACGTATGCGAGAAGAACAAGCCTTGTTAGCGCAGGACTATGCCTTGGAACAAGCTGAGGAAAAAGGTTTAGAGAGAGGTCGTGCAGAAGGCGGTTTCGCGATGTTAGCAAATCTAGTTCGCCAACATGTATTAAGCACTGAATTTGCCAGCCAACAGCTGGGTATGACTGTGGCTGAGTTTGAGGTACTGTTGAAAGAACATGAGTGAGAAATCTGTAAATATTATACGATATGAAAACAATTAAAAAGAATAGCTAAATTTCTTGATGGAAAAGAGATTAGCTATCTTTTTTGTTAGGAAAGTTTGAACTTTTCACTTTCTTTTCCGAATAAATAGATAGAAGCATCAAATCTAGTAAATTAGATTTAAAAATGTGTTATAATGAAAGGAGAGGAAATATGATTCTAAGACATCCGGGCATCAGCCCGACTAATGATTTGGTTGCTAAGAAAATTTTCAGCAACCCAGAAATCACTTGTCAATTTATTCGCGATATGCTGGACTTACCAGCCAAAAATGTGACCATTTTGGAGGGAAGTAACATTCATGTCTTGCCTTCCCTGCCCTACTCGGCACAGGATTTCTATACCAGTATAGACGTTTTGGCGGAGTTAGACAATGGGACTCAAGTAATCATTGAGATTCAGGTGCATCATCAGAATTTTTTCATCAATCGCCTGTGGGCTTATCTGTGCAGTCAGGTCAATCAAAATCTTGAAAAAATTCGCCAACGAGAAGGAGATACTCACCAGAGTTACAAACACATTGCACCAGTATACGCAATAGCTATTGTGGATAGCAACTACTTCTCAGATGACTTGGCTTTTCACAGTTTCAGTATGCGAGAGGACACGACAGGTGAGGTTTTAACCATTACCAACAATGGACAAGAAAATCATCTGGTTAAGATGGCGTTCTTGGAACTAAAAAAATATAGAGAAACCAGCAAAGATAGTATTCGCAAACCATGGTTGGAGTTTTTTGGGAACAAGCCCTTTACCCAACAACCAGAGCGAGCTATTAGCCAAGCAGACCAACTGCTAGATTACAAGAGCTGGTCCGAGGAGGACAGAAAAATGTTTAGTCAACTACGTATGCGCGAAGAACAAGCCTTGTTAGCACAGGACTATGCCTTGGAACAAGCTGAGGAAAAAGGGTTGGAACGTGGTCGTGCAGAGGGGATTGAACAAGGTTTAGAGCGTGGACTTGAACGTGGCCGTGCAGAAGGTATTGAAAAAGGGCGAGAAGAAGGCTTGGAGCGTGGGAAAGTTGAAGGAAGGGAAGAAGGGAAACTTTTTGCCTTCCTAGATATGGTTCGCCAAGGACTTCTGACTTCCGAGGTTGCTAGTCAGCAATTGGGAATGACCGTAGCTGAGTTTGAGGCATTGTTGTAAGAACAGCAATAATGGTCAAGCACACCATCTGGTCAAGGTGTGCTTTTTGTACTAAAAATACAGGCAAGCGTTTTTGCTTTAGTCTCTTTATCCTTTATCTCTCCTTTTGCTTTATTTATTTGCCCGAATTTTGGAGAGACTTTGGGTATGATTTTGCTATCGGCCTTTCTCTTTGCTTCTTTCCTATATTTATCTGTGCTTTTACGAGTCTGGCTGTGGCTGATTTTTGTCATGGTTAGTCTACCTCTGCTACTCGACAAAGCTGGGAGAGCCTACATCAAGTGATTTGGTTAAGGAGTTATATCAAATAATATCTCAGGATTTCTGATTTTTCGGAGAGCCTTTTTTTACTTGCTGAGTCTAGGATAGGTCTTTCTGGCGATAGATAGCAAGACGAGCAGTTCCGTTCGAATGTCATATAAATTTAAAATTTCTGAAAATACTGGAAAATATACTAAATTTACAAATAAGGAGCCTATAAACCCTTTAAAATAAGCAACATGCATATATATATATATATATATATAATCACTGATTTTCTAACACAAAGTGAGGTTGAAGAAAGGGAACTAAGTTGATATAATGAAGTGTTAGTAAAAACTGGGCTTTTTGTCATTTTTTCAAGGTGAGAAAAGGTCATGTTTTCCTGTTTTTATTGCGAGTTGATGCCTGCATGACCATGGGTAGAGGAGCAAAGACAGGGTAGAAAGAAAGGAAAAACTATGAAACAGTTTAAAATGAATGAGCGCCAACGCTTTTCTATACGCAAGTTTTCAATCGGAGCAGCCTCAGTCTTGCTAGGGTCTGTCTTTTTTGTGGCTAATCCAGCGACAGAAGTCCAGGCGGCGGAAGCACAATCGAATGTGGAAGTTGTAAATAATAGCAATGAAAATAGTGAAACTTTGAAATCAGATGGGCAATCTTCAAATGGAATAGTTGCCCCTGTAGATAACACAAGTCAACCACAGTCAGCAAGTCAAGGAAATACTGTAAAACCAGAAAATACCAAGGAGCCCGATCTTTCTGGCGAGGTGGAGAATAGAGAAACAGAAAAACCGAAAGCTGTTCTTAATACAAAAAAAATGGAAGATTTGTTAAGTGAAATTGATAAATTAGAATTAGCTGATTATACAGAAAAGTCTGTAAAAGTATTACAAGAAAAAGTCGCAAAAGCAAAAGAAGTACTTGTTAGCGCAACAACTCAAAAAGAAATTGATTCTGTTTATAATGCGTTGGTTACATATAAAAACTCTGGTTTAAAACGTGTTAAGAAGGATGTAGAACCTAAAACTCCCGAACTTGATACAACAAATGGTAAAGAGACATTAGGCAAAAAAGCAGAAAATACAGAACCAAATGGTACTAATATTGCAGGGCATAATCATAGTTTGAACGGAGTGACTCTAAGAGACGGTAGTGGGTTTAGAGAAGCGAGTATACCTGAAGATACTAATGTAACAATTGGATTAGAAGAAAAAGGAACTATTAGTGATTCAGTTGTTAGGGTAACACAAGGAAATCAAAATTTTGTTGACCGAAATTTGAAAGTGACAGCTATTTCTACAGATTCACCTATAACGGACTTTATCATAGAGGGAAATGCTGGATTTCCTTTGAAACCTAAAAAAAGCGGTTTAAATACTAAACGAGCCAGTGTGGCTTTTGAAGGGAACACACCGGCAAGTGGAAATTGGACTATAAAAGTCACAGCAAAAACAAATACAGGAACAAAGTCGTTTACTTTTGGGTATATAACACAATTACCAAAACCGGTAATAGAGACTACTAATGAAGAGTTATCAGGTAAATCTAAGGAGAGACCAGACGTTAAAATTAAAACTGTCACACCACCACCTCCAGCTCCAAATAATGAATATAAATTAAGAGTTTATTTAATACGTGGAGGTGCTGACTTGAGTGCCTATGGTTTGGAAAGTCAAGGAGCATATCCAGAAAATTATCATATCATTGCATCGAAAGATGTTGGAAGTGATGGAACAGCTACAATAACTTCTACAGATTATATTGATTCAGCAATTGGAGAAGGAGAAGTAAAGGCTATAGCAGTTATTGAACTGGCAAAAAAACCTAACGATTCTAAAGTGGATGAGAGAGGTTCTTTTATTAGTGATACGCGACGTGTGACCGCGGCGACAGTGCCAGTAAATAAGCAAGGTCTTCAAGACTTAGTAAATGGTGCAGAAGCAAAACGCAAGACGCATGAATACTACAATGCAGAGCAAGGTAAGAAAACAGCGTATGATGACGCGATTACTAAAGCAGAAGAAGTATTGAAAAAAGCGGATGTAACACAAGACGAAATCAATACAGAAAAAACCAAAGTCGAAACAGCACTCCAAGGTTTACAAGGAGCAGAGACTAATAAGCAAGGTCTTCAAGACTTAGTAAATGGTGCAGAAGCAAAACGCAAGACGCATGAATACTACAATGCAGAGCAAGGTAAGAAAGATGCTTTCGATAAAGCGATAGAAAAAGCGAAGGCTGTTTTAGGTGATGTATATGCTTCTCAAAAAGCAGTTGATGAAGCTAGGGATAATCTAAAACTAGCTAAAGAATCTTTGAATGGAATTTACATACCACCGTATACTCCACAAGGAGATCAACCTCAACCTTCTACCCCTACTCAGCCAAATCAAGGAACTACTGAGATTCCAACAGCTCCATCTGATCCAGCTCCACAACCGTCTCAACCAACAGCACCGAGTCAACCTGCAAGTCCTGCTCGATCTCAAAGTTCAGCTCCGACTCAAGCTCCTAGAGTGGCAGCAAGCCCTTCAGCTAGCTCAACGAGCACACAAGCTCCAGCTCAAGAGCAAGTTGACAAGTCTGAACTTCGCGCCTTGACTCAAGAGTTAGACCAACGCTTGAAAGCTTTGGCAACAGTATCTGATCCGAAAATTGATGCAGCCAAGGCGATTCTCCTAGATGCTCAAAAAGCTCTGGAAGATAGTGCCTTGACTGAGCAAGGTCTGCGTACTGCAGTAGCGTCTGTGAAGGCTGCCTTGAACTCTCTCAAAGATGTGAAAGCAAATGCTAGCGACAGCAAGCCTGCACAGGACAAGAAGGATACTAAGCAAGGAACGGAAGATAGTAAGGATTCAGATAAGATGACTGAAACAAACTCAGTTCCAGCAGGAGTGATTGTAGTCAGTCTACTTGCCCTCCTAGGTGTGATTGCCTTCTGGTTAGTTCGTCGTAAGAAAGAGTCAGAAATCCAGCAATTAAGCACGGAATTGACAAAAGTTCTTGGACAACTAGATGCAGAAAAAGCGGATAAAAAAGTCCTTGCCAAAGCCCAAAAGCTTCTCCAAGAAACCCTTGATTTCGTAAAAGAAGAAAATGGCTCAGCAGAGACAGAAGCTAAACTAGTAGAGGAGCTTAAAGCAACCCTTGCCAAACTCAAGTAAAACATGATTTATGAAATGTCAGACCTAAAAGACGTTTCCGTTCACAAAAGCAGCGACGAGTAACCCTTGTCGTTGCTTTTTGGCTATTTTGGGGGATAATATCCGTCTTGACTAGCAAAAGAAAAGATTGGTCCAGTAGTGCCCGATACGATTTTGCGTAGCAGAAAGCATACAAATTAAATTGAATATAGTAAAATAGGATTAGAAATCTTAAGAAAGTTGGTTCTTTATTGGAAACGATAGTATTTTCAATCTCCGTTTTTTTAGCAGGGGTCTTGTCCTTCTTTTCCCCTTGTATTTTTCCTCTTCTGCCAGTTTATGCTGGAATTTTATTGGATGATCAGGAAAGCGCAAAAAGTTTTTCCTTGCTTGGGAGAAAGGTTCTCTGGTCAGGCTTGATTCGAACACTTTGCTTTATTGCAGGTATCTCTCTTATTTTCTTTATTCTAGGCTTTGGTGCTGGTTACTTTGGTCATATTCTCTATGCCAATTGGTTTCGATATGTCATGGGAGCTATTATTATCATTTTGGGTCTTCACCAGATGGAAATTTTTCATTTTAAGAAATTAGAGGTTCAAAAAAGCTTTACTTTTAAGAAATCAGAAGTCAATCGTTATTGGTCGGCCTTTTTACTCGGTATTACCTTTAGCTTCGGTTGGACGCCTTGTATTGGTCCAGTTTTAAGTTCTGTTTTAGCGCTTGCGGCTTCTGGAGGCAATGGAGCTTGGCAAGGTGCTATCTATACTCTTATTTACACTCTGGGGATGGCTCTTCCTTTCTTGGTCTTGGCTCTAGCTTCAGGTGTAGTCATGCCTTATTTTAGTAAACTCAAGCGCCATATGATGCTACTAAAGAAAATTGGTGGTTTCCTCATTATTTTAATGGGAATTTTGTTACTACTAGGACAAGTAAATGTTCTAGCTGGAATTTTTGAATAAAGGAGAACAAATGAAAAAAGTAATGTTTGCTGGTTTAAGCCTCTTGTCATTAGTTGTATTGATGGCCTGTGGTGAGGAAGAAACTAAAAAGACTCAAGCCCCACAACAGCCAAAACAAGAAACGACTGTACAACAAATAGCAGTTGGAAAAGAAGCTCCAGACTTCACCTTGCAATCCATGGATGGCAAAGAAGTCAAGTTATCTGATTATAAAGGTAAAAAGGTTTACTTGAAGTTTTGGGCTTCATGGTGTGGTCCATGTAAGAAAAGTATGCCTGAGTTGATGGAATTGGCTGCAAAACCAGATCGTGATTTCGAAATTCTTAGTGTCATTGCACCAGGAATTCAAGGTGAAAAAACCGTTGAGCAATTCCCACAATGGTTCCAAGAACAAGGATATAAGGATATCCCAGTTCTTTATGATACCAAAGCAACAACCTTCCAAGCTTATCAAATTCGAAGCATTCCTACAGAATACCTGATTGATAGTCAAGGAAAGATTGGAAAGATTCAATTTGGTGCTATCAGCAATGCGGATGCAGAAGCAGCCTTTAAAGAAATGAACTAAAATAGATAAAAATCTGATTACAAGAGAGTAGTCAGATTTTTTTAGAAAAACATTTTATAAATATTCACAAATGTCCTATATTTATGGTAAAATAGAATCATCATTTTATTTAGGAGTCAAATATGAATATATTTAGAACAAAGAATGTTAGTTTGGATAAAACGGAGATGCACAGGCATTTGAGGTTATGGGATCTGATTTTGCTGGGTATCGGAGCCATGGTAGGGACAGGTGTCTTTACAATCACAGGTACTGCAGCTGCTACACTTGCTGGTCCAGCACTAGTGATTTCAATCGTTATTTCTGCCTTATGTGTGGGATTATCAGCCCTCTTTTTTGCAGAATTTGCTTCACGAGTACCTGCTACAGGTGGTGCCTACAGTTATCTCTATGCTATTTTAGGAGAATTTCCAGCTTGGTTGGCTGGCTGGTTAACCATGATGGAATTCATGACAGCCATATCAGGTGTGGCTTCGGGTTGGGCAGCTTATTTTAAAGGCTTGCTTTCTCAATACGGGATAGCCCTTCCTCAGGCTTTAAATGGTACCTTTAATCCTCAAGCAGGGACATTTGTTGATTTATTGCCTATTCTTGTCTTGGTTTTGGTGACTTCGCTTGTTTTACTCAATGCTAAAGCAGCATTACGTTTTAATTCTATTCTAGTGATTTTGAAATTTTCCGCTTTAGCTCTCTTTGTTTTAGTAGGAATTTGGAATATTAAGCTTGATAACTGGAGTAATTTTGCTCCTTATGGTTTTGGACAAATCTATGGCGCTAGTACTGGTATTATGGCTGGTGCATCCTTGATGTTCTTTGGATTTTTGGGATTTGAATCCATCTCTATGGCTGTAGATGAAGTTAAGACTCCTCAAAAAAATATTCCTAGAGGGATTGTCTTATCGCTTTCTATCGTAACCATTCTTTATGCCTTGGTGACGCTTGTCTTGACTGGTGTGGTTCACTATAGCCATCTAAATGTCGACGATGCTGTTGCCTTTGCCCTTCGTAGTGTTGGGATTAGTTGGGCAGCCAACTATGTGTCATTAGTGGCTATCTTAACCTTGATTACAGTTTGTATTTCGATGACCTATGCCCTATCGCGTATGATTTACAGTTTAGCGCGCGATGGCTTAATGCCTGCCATCTTTAAGGAACTGACGAAGACAAGCAAGGTACCAAAGAATGCTACTATCTTGACAGGTCTAGCTTCAGCAGTAGCAGCAGGAATGTTCCCTCTTGCTAGTATCGCAGCCTTCTTAAATATTTGTACCTTAGCCTACTTGATTATGCTAGCTTATGGTCTGATTCGCTTACGGAAAGAAAAAGGAATGCCCAAAGCGGGCGAATTTAAAACACCCTTGGTACCCCTGTTACCAATTTTATCAATCATCATTTGTTTATCCTTCATGTTACAGTATAATATGGAAACCTGGCTTGCTTTCCTGATTGCCTTGTTGATAGGAAGTTTTATTTACTTCACTTATGGTTATAAGCATTCTACCATAGAAGAATAAAGTGAAAGTCTGTTGAGTTGTTGAGACTCAGCAGATTTTTATATGTGAAAGAAATTTCAATTTTTTTCTAAAAATATCTTGACAGATTAAATTTTTAGGAGTAGAATGTTTACTAGTTAATTAAATGGTTAAGGAGTTGTTCATGAAGAAACAAAATTTATTTTTAGTCTTGTTAAGTGTTTTTCTTTTATTGCTAGGAGCCTGTAGTCAAAAGGAAAGCCAGACAGGAAAGGGGATGAAAATTGTGACCAGTTTTTATCCTATCTACGCTATGGTTAAGGAAGTATCTGGTGACTTGAATGATGTTCGGATGATTCAGTCAAGTAGTGGGATTCACTCCTTTGAGCCTTCGGCAAATGACATCGCGGCCATCTATGATGCAGATGTCTTTGTTTACCATTCGCATACGCTCGAATCTTGGGCAGGAAGTTTAGATCCCAATCTAAAAAAATCTAAAGTGAAGGTCTTAGAGGCTTCAGAGGGAATGACTTTAGACCGCGTCCCAGGGCTAGAAGATGTGGAAGCAGGGGATGGAGTTGATGAAAAAACGCTCTATGATCCTCACACTTGGCTAGATCCTGAAAAAGCTGGCGAAGAAGCTCAGATTATCGCTGATAAACTTTCAGAGGTGGATAGTGAGCATAAAGAAACTTACCAGAAAAATGCGCAAGCCTTTATCAAAAAAGCTCAAGAACTAACTAAGAAATTCCAGCCTAAATTTGAAAAAGCGAGTCAGAAAACCTTTGTAACACAACATACAGCCTTTTCTTATTTAGCGAAGCGATTTGGACTTCATCAACTTGGTATTGCAGGCATCTCTCCTGAACAAGAACCAAGTCCACGACAACTAACAGAAATTCAGGAATTTGTTAAAACCTATAAGGTTAAAACGATTTTTACAGAAAGTAATGCTTCTTCAAAAGTAGCTGAAACTCTTGTTAAATCAACAGGTGTAGGTCTTAAAACTCTGAATCCTTTAGAGGCAGACCCACAAAATGACAAGACTTATTTAGAAAATCTTGAAGAAAATATAAGTGTTTTAGCAGAAGAATTAAAGTGAGGAAAGAATGAAAATCAATAAAAAATATGTAGCAGGTTCAGTGGCAGTTCTTGCCCTAAGTGTTTGTTCCTATGAACTTGGTCGTTACCAAGCTGGTCAGGCTAAGAAAGAGTCTAATCGAGTTGCTTATATAGACGGTGATCAGGCTGGTCAAAAGGCAGAAAATTTGACACCAGATGAAGTCAGTAAGAGAGAGGGAATCAACGCCGAACAAATTGTTATCAAGATTACGGATCAAGGTTATGTGACCTCTCATGGAGACCATTATCATTACTATAATGGTAAGGTTCCTTATGATGCCATCATCAGTGAAGAACTTCTCATGAAAGATCCGAATTATCAGTTGAAGGATTCAGACATTGTCAATGAAATCAAGGGTGGTTATGTGATTAAGGTAAACGGTAAATACTATGTTTACCTTAAAGATGCGGCCCATGCGGACAATATTCGGACAAAAGAAGAGATTAAACGTCAGAAGCAAGAACACAGTCATAATCATAATTCAAGCACAGATAATGCTGTTGCTGTAGCCAGATCCCAAGGACGCTATACAACGGATGATGGTTATATCTTTAATGCCTCTGATATTATTGAGGATACGGGTGATGCTTATATTGTTCCTCATGGTAATCACTTCCACTATATTCCTAAGAGTGATTTGTCTGCCAGTGAATTAGCTGCCGCTCAAGCCTTCTTATCTGGAAAAGGCGGCCAATTAAGTACCGTTGAATACCGTTCAAGCAGGGGAGAAACAAGATCTAGTGTGAGAACGAGTCAATCTGAGACACCTCAAAATCCTGCAACAGATTCTGAAAGTCAAAGTGAGGATTTAGCTAGTCTCCTTCAAGAATTGTACGCTTTGCCACTTAGCCAACGTCATGTGGAGTCTGATGGATTAGTATTTGACCCAGCACAGATTATAAAACGTACAGCCAATGGTGTGGCAGTTCCTCACGGGGATCATTTCCATTTCATTCCTTATTCGCAAATGTCTGCTTTGGAAGAAAAATTGGCTCGAAATCTACCAATTGGAGGTCAGCCAGTTCAAAAGCATTCTGATAATACGAAACCAAGCAGTACAGATAAACTAAGTTCAACCATTAAACCAAACTTTAATCTCAATACGCAAGCACCGAATCGAGGAACTGGAGGCGCCTATACAACGGATGATGGGTATGTCTTTAGTCCGTCAGATGTGATTGAAGATACAGGAGACGCTTTTATTGTACCGCATGGCAATCATTTCCACTATATACCAAAAGGCGCTTTGTCTGCAGGGGAATTGGCTGCAGCCCAAGCCTATTGGAATGGGAAGCAGGGGTCTCGTCCTTCTTCAAGTTTTAGTCATAATGCAAATCCAGCTCAACCAAGCTTGTCAGAGAACCACAATCTAACTGTCACTCCAACTTATCATCAGAATCAAGGGGAAGATATTTCAAGCCTTTTACGTGAATTGTATGCCAAACCTTTGTCAGAACGACATGTGGAATCGGATGGCTTGGTATTCGACCCAGCACAAATAACAGATCGTACAGCAAATGGTGTTGCTGTGCCTCACGGAAATCATTATCACTTTATCCCTTATTCACAAATGTCTGATTTAGAGCAGAAGATTGCAAGAATGATTCTGTTAAAAGGGCAAAATGGTGCAGTCGTGCCAGGAATGCATTATTTGAAACCAGCACCAAAACCGCAAGCTCAACCGTCAACTGAGAAAAAACAAACTAATTTTGCAGTAGAACAGGTTGTTAGAAAAGTTGGGAAAGGCTATGTTGTGGAAATTGCTGGTGTCAGTCACTATGTTTTTGCTAAAGACTTGGCTAAGGATAAGATTGATGCTATTGAAAATCTCTTGTCTAAGAAAACTCAAGATACACATGCTCTAGTTGCGAAGAAAGAAAATGTCTCTTCTCGTGACAAAGAATTTTATGATAAAGCTTATAATCTGTTAACCCAGGCTCATAAAGCCTTGTCTGAAAATAAGGGCCGTGCTGTTGATTTCCAAGCCTTAGACAAATTAGCAGAACGCTTGAATAATGGATCTTCTAATAAAGTAAAATTGGTAGATGATTTATTGGCATTTCTAGCACCGATTACCCACCCAGAACGCCTTGGCAAACCAAATTCTCAAATTGCCTATACAGACGATGAAATTAAATTAGCGAAATTAGCAGGTAAATATACAACCTCAGATGGCTACATTTTTGACGAACATGATATTGAAAGTGATGCAGGAAATGCCTACGTCACTCCACACTTGAACCATAGCCACTGGATTAAAAAAGACAGCTTATCTGAAGCTGAAAGGGCAGCAGCTCAGGCTTATGCTAAAGAAAAAGGCTTACAAGCTCCAAATTCTACTGAAGCAAAACCAGAGGCAACAGGGACAGAAGCTATCTATAACCGCGTAACAGCTGAGAACAAGGTACCATTAGAAAAAATACCAAATCATTTACAGTATACTGTAGCTGTACAGAATGGTTACTTTATAATTCCTCACTTTGATCACTATCATAATCTTAAGTTTGCATGGTTTGACGAAGGACTCTATAAGGCACCTGAGGGTTATACCTTAGAAGATTTATTTGCGACTGTAAAATACTACGTTGAACATCCGGACCAACGTCCTCATTCAGATAATGGTTGGGGTAATGCTAGCGACCATGTTCGTAAAAATAAGGCAGACCAAGACGGTAAACCTGATGAAAATAAGGAACATGATGAAGTAAGTGAGCCAACTCGCCCTGAATCTGATGAAAAAGAGAATCACGCTGGTTTAAATCCTTCAGCAGATAATCTTTATAAACCGAGCACTGATGAAGACGAGACAGAGGAAGAAGCTGAAGATACTACAGAAGAGCCAGAAGTCCATCAAGTAGAGACTGCAAAAGTAGAAGCCAAACTCAAAGAAGTAGAAGCTTTACTTGATAAAGTAACGGATGCTAGTCTGAAAGCTACTGCGACTGAAACCCTGGCTAGTTTACGAGGTAACTTGAGCCTGCAAACCATGGATAATAATGGAATCATGGCAGAAGCAGAAAAATTACTTGCTTTGTTAAAAGGTAGTGAGTCAGTTACGACGAAACCAGAAGCATAAGTTTATCCTATTAAATCAAGATGATGTAAGAGTCAGTAGCAATACTGGCTTTTATTTTTTTAAATGATATAAAAATCTTGACAGATAAACTTAAAAAAGGTAAACTATTTACTGGTTAATTAAATGGTTAAATAACCAGTTTAGAAAAAATTGTTTAACCGAGAAAAAGAAGTTAAGAAAAAGCTTCATCATTTATTGAAATGAGGGATTTATGAAATTCAGTAAAAAGTATATTGCAGCCGGATCAGCTGTTATCGTATCCTTGAGTCTATGTGCATATGCACTAAACCAGCATCGCTCGCAGGAAAATAAGGACAATAATCGGGTCTCTTATGTGGATGGTAGTCAGTCCAGTCAGAAAAGTGAAAACTTGACACCAGACCAGGTTAACCAGAAAGAAGGAATTCAGGCTGAGCAAATTGTCATCAAAATTACAGATCAGGGCTATGTGACGTCACACGGTGACCACTATCATTACTATAATGGGAAAGTTCCTTATGATGCCCTCTTTAGTGAAGAACTCTTGATGAAGGATCCAAACTACAAACTTAAGGATGGAGATATTGTCAATGAGGTTAAGGGTGGTTATATCATCAAGGTCGATGGAAAATATTATGTCTACCTGAAAGATGTAGCTCATGCTGATAATGTTCGAACTAAAGATGAAATCAATCGTCAAAAACAAGAACATGTCAAAGATAATGAGAAGGTCAGCTCTGATGTTGCTGTAGCAAGGTCTCAGGGACGTTATACGACAGATGATGGTTATGTCTTTAATCCAGCTGATATTATCGAAGATACGGGTGATGCTTATATCGTTCCTCACGGAGGTCACTATCACTACATTCCAAAAAGTGATTTGTCTGCTAGTGAATTAGCAGCAGCAAAAGCTTATTTAGCTGGGAAAAATACGCAACCGAGCCAGTTAAGCTATTCTTCAACAGCTAGTGACAATAACACGCAATCTACAGTGCAAGGATCAACTAGCAAGCCAGAACGTAAAGATGAAAATCTCCAAAGTCTTTTGAAGGAACTCTACGATTCGCCTAGTGATCAACGTTACAGTGAATCAGATGGTTTAGTCTTTGACCCTGCCAAGATTGTCAGTCGTACACCAAATGGAGTTGCGATTCCGCATGGCGACCATTATCACTTTATTCCTTACAGCAAACTTTCTCCTTTAGAAGAAAAGATTGCCAGAATGGTGCCTATCAGTGTAACTGGTTCTACAGTTTCTACAAATGAAAAACCTCATGAAGTAGCGTCTAGTCTAGGAAGTCTTTCAAGTAGTCCATCTACTTTGAATCATGCCTCATTACTTACAAATAAGCCTATCTCTTCAACATCTGATGGTTATATCTTTAATCCTAAAGATATTGTCGAAGAAACAGCCACAGCTTATATCGTCAGACATGGTGACCATTTCCATTACATTCCAAAATCGACCGTAATTGGGCAACCGACTCTTCCAAACAATGGTCTAACAACACCTTCGCCATCTCTTCCAGTTAATCCTGGTGTTTCACATGAGGAACATGAAGAAGGTGGACACGGCTTTGATGCTAATCGTATTATTGCGGAAGATGCGGCAGGCTTTGTCATGACTCATGGTAACCACAATCATTACTTCTTCAAGAAGGACTTGTCAGCAGAGCAAATTAAGGCAGCGCAAGACCACTTGAAAGGGGCAAATACAGCTACACCAAATCCAGCTCATGATGACGATCACGATGGCGATGAGCATGACCACCATCATGGTGAAGATCACGATCACGGTTTTGATGCCGATCGTGTCATTAGTGAGGATGATCAAGGCTTTGTCATGAGTCACGGAGACCACAATCATTACTTCTTCAAGAAAGATTTGACAGCTGATCAAATTAAGGAAGCTCAGGATCATTTGAAAGCACATCATGATGCAGAGCCTGTTCAACCTCTTGCTAAAACAGTAGAGTCTTTCTCAAGAGATGCTAGTGATGAAGAAAAGATTGCTTACATTTCTAAGACCTATGGTGTTCCACTTGAAGCTATTAGAATTTCAAACGGATTCTTTGTCTTTGGAAATCCAGACCAAGCCTACGATCCAACTCATATCCATCCCTATGCTGTTCGTAAGGAACACGTTCGACTTCCACTCCAAACTGGCAATCCGGAACTTGATTTCCTAAATGAACTTTATACGACTGCCTTACGTGATGGTGTGTCTCCTTATAGTTTGCAGGTAGAAAATGGTAGTTTTGTGATTCCTCATGGTGACCACAATCACTACATCAAGGTTCAAACTAAGGGCTATGAAGTAGCTTTGAAAAACAAGATTCCAGCCCTACAATCCAACTACCAACCTGGAGCTTTTGATGAGAAGGTAGTTTTGGCAAAAGTAGACCAACTTCTAGCTGACAGCAGAAACATCTATAAAGACAAGCCTATCGAACAAAGACAGATTGAGTTAGCCTTAGGTCAGTTTACTGAAAATATGAAGAAACTGGCAACCAACTCTACTGCGGGCTATCTAAAAACACTTGACCTCTTTGATAAGCAATATATCCATATTGATGAAAGTGTCAAACCTGTTGAAACAAGTGCTTTAGATAAGAAATATCAGGCCTTGATTGATAAAATCAATACCTTGGATACAGACTCTTATGGACTTCCAAAGAAAGACCTTCTCGTTCGACTCCAAGAAGCTAAATTGGCTAAAGATGAGGCTGGTTTAGTAGCAGTTGAATCACAACTTCAAGCTCTTAAAGACTTTAATGATCGTACTGGTGATACAACAGTGGAATACATCAAGTACTTCTATGAGCATGTAAACGATGGTCGTTTAAGTGATGAGCTTCGTAATAAAGTAGCTAATTTGACTTTTACTTTATATCAATCCCAATCCTTCCGTAAGGCTGTGGACTTGAATAAACTGTTCCCAAGCATTTACCAAACAAAACAAGAAGTAGAAGAGGCTTTGAAAAATCAGCCAGCTACTGCAAAAGTAAATGAAACAGTTTTAGATAAAGAAAAAGTTGATAACCAATCTGCTAAGCAAGCGATTTATGAATTTTTGAAAGATCTTTATCCTGATCTTAAAAAAGAAGAGCATGTCAATCATGTTAGCAAGGAAGAAGTAGAAAGCCTCTTGAACAAGGCAACTCAACTCTTGGAGCAAATCCAAGAAGAAGGAATCAGACAATCCTTGGCAGAAGAAGTAGAAAATCTCAAAGCTGCTACAAACAAGGCTGATGCAGACTTGGATGAAGTAAACAGCCAGGTAAAAGATGTCTTGACTCGTATCGCTAGTGCCCTTCAACAAGAAAAGGAAAATGCAGAGCAAGATCCTCAGACACTTGTACTCTATCAAAAACTTTACGATATTCTCATATCGCTTCACTCTTATTTAGAAAGTAATAATGGATCTGATGCGGACTTTGATAAAGTGGATGCATTACTAGATCAACTTTCTGCTAAGAGTAAAGACAAAGCAGCTTTACTTGAATTGACAAAAGCTATTCTAGTTTTGAATCACCAAATCCAGTCAAAAGCTAGCGCAAGTAAAGAAACAAGTCCAGCAAGAAATGCTGAAGCAAATGGTGATAACACCAGTGTTGAGAACCAACCAAATGTAGCTACAGAATCTAACAGTGAAACTGCAAGCGACGAAAACAAACCAAGCAACACAACAGATTCTAAGCCTGCTGAACCAGCTTTAGAAAAGGAAACAACAGAATCTACAATAAGTACTGGAAATCAAGCAAAACCAGTAGAATAAAAAGAAAGGCGAAGTAGCTGAGCTACCTCGTCTTTTTAGTCTTTATAAGCTACGATGCCAATGATGGTATCAACTGCACGTTCCATAGTCTGAAGGCTAACGTATTCAAAACGTCCGTGCATATTCTCGCCGCCAGCAAAGATATTCGGAGTTGGGATTCCCATAAAGGAAATCTTAGAGCCGTCTGTCCCTCCACGGATTGGTTCGATTATAGGAGTGATACTCAAATCTTCCATAACTGCTTTGGCAATGGTAATTGGAGTCATATCTTTTTCAATGACTTCTTTCATATTGTAGTACTGGTCTGTTAAGTTTAGTGTGACACGGTCGCTACCAAGTTCTTCATTCATCTTATCAGTGATTGCTTGCATAGCTTTCTTACGAGCTTCAAAGGCATCCTTTTCAAAATCACGAATGATGTAGCTTGCACGTGCCTCCTCGACACTACCTGTCACATCCATTAGATGGTAAAAACCTTGGTAACCATCCGTTAACTCAGGTCGGTCATTTTCTGGAAGTTGATTGTGAAAATCAATTGCTAGCTGAAGGGCGTTGACCATTTGCCCTTTGGCAGTACCAGGGTGGACATTACGGCCTTGGAAATGCAATTCAGCACCCGCTGCTGAAAAGGTCTCGTACTGAAGCTCACCTAGTGGGCCACCATCAACAGTGTAAGCAAAATCAACATCAAAATCTTCTGCATCAAATTGATTAGCACCAACACCGATTTCCTCATCTGGACCAAAACCAACACGAATCTCACAGTGTTTGATTTCAGGATGGGCAGTCAGATATTCAATAGCAGTCATAATTTCAGCAATTCCTGACTTATCATCAGCACCTAGTAAGGTTGTTCCATCGGTTGTGATGAGCGTTTGTCCTGGATATTTCTCAAGACTCTTAAAGTCAGCTGGATCGAGTTTGAAACCAGAATTTCCAAGTTCAATCACACCACCATCGTAGTTTTCAATTACCTGTGGATTGACTCCTTCGGCATTAAAATCAGCAGTATCCATGTGGGAGATGAAGCCAATTTTACGTGTTAAAGATGGATCATTGGCTGGCAAGGTACCAATCGCAAAACCATTTGGTAGATAATAAACATTTTGTAATCCAACACGTTTCATTTCTGGAATAAGGACATTGGTTGCAAAGTCAACCTGACTCTGTGTACTTGGAGTAGTAGTAGAGTGTTCATCAGAGCGCGTGTTGACCTTAACGTAGGTTAAGAAGCGGTCCAAGAGATTGGGATAAGTCATAAAAAAACTCCTTTTGAATTCATTTTTTCCATTGTATCATAGAAAGAAGAGAAAAACAAAACACAGAAGTTCGGGAAATTCACTATGTTGGCGTTTACTTATTAGTGGATAAATGATAAAATAAACTTGATAAAAATATCACAAGGAAGCGATTATGAAAAAAGCAATTTTAATGATGACCTTCGGTTCGCCAGAAGAGATTACCTTTGAAGGTGTAGCTGACTTTTTCACAAATATTCGTCGTGGAGTGAGACCTCAAGAACACGAGATTCAAACTCTCTATGATAATTATGTGCGAATTGGAGGTACTCCTCTGCAAAAAATTACCCGTGAAGAGGTTGCCTTGGTAGAAGCTAGGCTAGGAAATGAATATAGTGTCTATTTTGCCAATAAGTTTTCCAGCCCTTTTATTCCAGATGTGATTGGTCAGATGGAAGCAGACGGCATTGAACAGTGTATTTGCTTGATTTTGGAGCCTCATTATTCTTTTTACTCTGTCATGGGCTATGAAAAATTTTTAGAAAGCAAACAAATTCAATTTTTGGTTATTAAGGACTGGTATCAAGAAGAAGCGCTATTAAATTATTGGGCAGATGAAATTGCTAAGATTTTAAAAGAAGAAGTAAAGCAGGATAGCTTTAAAGTCATCTTTTCTGCCCATAGTGTGCCCA
This sequence comes from Streptococcus sp. 9903, assembly GCF_013276625.1. NCBI lineage: Bacteria > Bacillati > Bacillota > Bacilli > Lactobacillales > Streptococcaceae > Streptococcus > Streptococcus sp. 9903. The sequence goes on from NZ_VMLI01000001.1 coordinate 113,585, forward strand.
TTTTTGCCTTGGATTTTGGCGATCCTTATATCGATCAAATTTTTGAAAATAGCAAGTTAGTCGCTGAAAAACTAGGTTTGAGTTCCGAGCAATATACAAATACCTGGCAAAGTGAGAGTGATATTGGGATTCCATGGATTAAGCCAGATGTATTAGAATATCTCAGAGAACAGACAGAACATCCAGACCATTATATTTTTGTTCCTATCAGCTTCATTAGCGAGCATATTGAAGTCTTGTTTGATAATGATGTGGAATGTTATGACTTGTGTCAGGAATTTGGGGTAAACTACCATCGTCCACCAATGCCAAATACAGATTCTCGTTTGATTAATGCCTTGGTTAATACAGTCAGAGCCAATGAACATCAAGAGTTTAAGGAATTTCTCCCAGAAGAAGAAACCTTTGATGAGTTAGTTCCTTCAGATGAGACGAAAAACATTTTGGCTGAATCTCAAGATTTACAAATGCCAGAATTTGTGAAAAAATTGATTGAGAAAAAAGGTCGGGAAAATGTTAAGATGCCTTATCTTATCAAGAAAATGCTTGAGAAAGCAGGTAAATTACCAAAAGAGTAAAGAAAAAAGGATTTAGCTTTGTGCTAGATCCTTTTAAACGATTATTTTTTCTCAAGAAGCGCTTTGATTTCTTGAAGGACTTCCAATTCGGTTGGTTTTTTTTCGTCAGTTTTTTCTTCCTTTATGCCAGTCAGTTTCTGTGCTTTTTCAATACCCTTGATAATAAAGAAGAGGGCGGTACCCACAAAGATAAAATTGATAATAGCACTTAAAAAGTTACCATAGCCGACTCCATGCCAAGAAAGTTGAGCGATACGTTCGACTTTAGCAGCTTTCAAAGCGGGATTTAAAATAAGAGGAGTGATAATGTCGTTTACAAGTGAAGTAACGATAGCACCAAAAGAAGAGGCAATGACAACACCGACAGCAAGGTCAATCACATTTCCTCGAAGCAAGAATGATTTTAGATTTTTTAACATACTGTTTTCCTTTCAACGTTTCGTGTTTCATTGTATCCTAAATCATTATAGAAGGCAATTAAAAGGCTCATAAATGGAGCATTATTTTCTAAAAATATAGACCTTGCTCAAGATATAATTGATGATAATAATGAGTATTTGTGCAATTATTGTTTCAATAGCATTTATCTTATCAATGTTTTCATTTACGAATTGCCCTATGATATGAGGGAATTGAGTCACAAAGAGAAAAGTAAAGAGCAAATCTAACAGAAAAGTAGAAAGGCGGGCAAGAGAAAATTTCAATAAACGGATAAGCCGATTCTTCCTTGCTTGCTTAAATACAATCGTATCATTTGTGATAAAGGCAAATAGGATGCCAATACTATTTGCTAGGGCAGTAGCAAGGAGTTCCTGATGACTTAGTTGATAAATGACTAGTCGTGAGAGAATCGAAACTAGAGTTGTTGCAAGGCCAAAAAAGAGATAGGCTAAGATTTCATTGTTAAAAATTTTTTGAAAATTTTTTGAATAGGAATTTTCATGTGTTAAGTATAGCATAAAGAAGGCTATTATGCTATACTAGTAAGGTTGAATAAAGCAACCCTTGGTGCTTAGCTTCTTTCACCAAGCATATTACACGCGGGCAACCGCCAAAGGAGAAAAGATGAAAAAATTAACTATTCGTGATGTTGCAGACATTGCAATCGTTGCTGCTATTTATGTCGTTTTGACTGTCACACCGCCCCTAAATGCCATTAGCTATGGTGCTTATCAGTTCCGTATTTCAGAAATGATGAACTTTATGGCTTTTTACAATCCTAAGTACATCATCGGAGTTACTATCGGTTGTATGATTGCTAATTTCTTTAGCTTCGGACTGCTAGATGTTTTTGTTGGTGGTGGATCAACCTTGGTATTCCTCAGTTTAGGTGTTTGGCTTTTTGCAAAATACAGCAAGGATTACCTCTTTAACGGATTGATTCGAAAAGATCATTTCTTCTTTTCAATCCTCTTTTCAATTTCCATGTTTACCATCGCTGCAGAGTTAAATATTGTAGCAGAATTACCATTCTTCCTTACTTGGTTTACAACAGGAATTGGTGAATTTGCTTCATTGATTATTGGAGCGATTATTATTGGTAAAATTGGTCGTCGAATTGATTTAAGCAAATAGAATAGGACAAGCTAGGTAGCCTTTACCTGGCTTTTTCTTATAGAAAATTTCTAAGGAAACTTGACAAGCTTTTCTGATTATAGTATACTTTTCAAGTAAGCTGATTTAGCTCAGTTGGCAGAGCGCATCCATGGTAAGGATGAGGTCGCCGGTTCAATCCCGGCAATTAGCATGATATTTACAGGGAAACTCTTGAACACAAGAGTTTTTTTCTTATGCTCGCGAGAAAAAATTCTGACTTTTATATAATAAAATTCATCCTGCAAAAATTTTTTATTGACAAAACCAATTATCTCTAGTAATATAATAGATGCGATGAGTCGATAGGTAGTCTTCGGACTGCTATTGAGCATAAGGAGGTCATAACGCAGGAGCGGACCTTGATGAGTTGTGTGAACCTGCTCATCACATGAAGATGCCTCTTAGTCCCTAGTCTAGCGACTGGGGATTTTTATTTTCCAAAAAATGATGAAAAAGCTTTGCAATTCATGGAAAAAGTAGTATAATACTTCTATTATAGAAATTTTTAGAAAATTCCGAAAGAGGTTATTTATGGGATATACAGTTGCTGTAGTCGGCGCGACAGGTGCTGTCGGAGCTCAGATGATAAAAATGTTGGAAGAATCAACACTTCCAATCGATAAAATTCGTTTACTTGCTTCTGCACGTTCAGCAGGCAAGACATTGAAATTTAAAGATCAAGATATTACGATTGAAGAAACGACTGAAACAGCTTTTGAAGGAGTTGACATCGCTTTCTTTTCAGCAGGTGGTTCGACATCAGCTAAGTATGCACCATACGCAGTTAAAGCTGGAGCGGTAGTAGTAGATAATACATCTTACTTCCGTCAAAATCCAGATGTTCCTTTGGTTGTTCCAGAGGTCAATGCTCACGCACTTGATGCCCACAACGGGATTGTTGCTTGCCCTAACTGTTCAACAATCCAAATGATGGTGGCTCTTGAGCCAGTTCGCCAAAAATGGGGCTTGGATCGTATCATCGTTTCAACTTACCAAGCCGTCTCAGGTGCTGGTATGGGAGCAATTCTTGAGACACAACGTGAACTTCGTGAAGTCTTGAATGATGGTGTAACTCCACGTGATTTGCATGCGGAAATCTTACCTTCAGGCGGTGACAAGAAACATTATCCTATCGCCTTTAACGCTCTTCCACAAATTGATGTCTTCACTGACAATGATTACACTTACGAAGAGATGAAGATGACTAAGGAAACTAAGAAAATCATGGAAGATGATAGCATCGCAGTGTCTGCAACATGTGTGCGCATTCCAGTCTTGTCAGCTCACTCTGAGTCTGTTTACATCGAAACAAAAGAAGTGGCTCCAATCGAAGAAGTCAAAGCAGCTATCGCAGCCTTCCCGGGTGCTGTTCTCGAAGATGATGTAGCTCATCAAATCTATCCTCAAGCCATTAATGCAGTGGGTTCACGTGATACCTTTGTTGGTCGTATCCGTAAAGACTTGGATGCTGAAAAAGGAATCCACATGTGGGTTGTTTCAGATAACCTTCTCAAAGGTGCTGCTTGGAACTCAGTTCAGATTGCTGAAACTTTGCACGAACGTGGCTTGGTTCGTCCAACAGCTGAATTGAAATTTGAATTAAAATAGTCATATCGTTTAGGAGTTCAGATGAACTCCTTCTTTGAAATAGAGAGGTGTTTTCATGTCTTATCAAGATTTAAAAGAGTGTAAAATCATCACGGCCTTCATTACCCCTTTCCACGAGGATGGTTCTATCAACTTTGATGCTATTCCAGCCTTGATTGAGCATTTATTGGCCCACCATACAGATGGTATTCTTCTTGCAGGAACGACGGCTGAGAGTCCAACTTTGACCCACGATGAGGAGTTGGAGTTGTTTGCGGCTGTACAAAAAGTTGTCAATGGACGTGTTCCTTTGATTGCAGGTGTAGGTACCAATGATACGCGTGACTCGATCGAGTTTGTCAAAGAAGTTGCTGAGTTTGGTGGTTTTGCTGCTGGGCTTGCTATTGTTCCTTACTACAACAAACCTTCTCAAGAAGGAATGTATCAGCATTTTAAAGCCATTGCAGATGCTTCGGATCTACCAATTATCATCTATAACATTCCAGGTCGTGTGGTTGTCGAATTAACTCCAGAAACCATGCTTCGCTTGGCTGATCATCCAAATATTATCGGTGTCAAAGAATGTACTAGTTTGGCTAATATGGCTTACTTGATTGAGCACAAACCAGAAGAGTTCTTGGTATATACTGGTGAGGATGGAGATGCTTTCCATGCCATGAATCTTGGTGCGGATGGGGTTATTTCTGTTGCCTCTCATACAAATGGAGATGAGATGCACGAGATGTTTACTGCTATTGCAGAAAGCGATATGAAGAAAGCTGCAGCTATTCAACGTAAATTCATTCCTAAGGTCAATGCCCTCTTCTCTTATCCAAGTCCTGCTCCAGTTAAGGCAGTTCTGAACTATATGGGATTTGCAGCTGGACCAACTCGTCTACCTCTTGTTCCAGCACCAGAAGAAGATGCCAAACGCATTATCAAGGTTGTTGTAGATGGAGACTACGAAGCGACTAAGGCAACTGTAACAGGTGTTTTAAGACCAGATTACTAATAAGACAATAAAATCCATGACCGCAAGAAGGATCATGGATTTTTCTTATTTTCCTAAACAGAATTGGCTAAAGAGTTGTGTAATGAGTTCATCGGGAGCAGCATCTCCAGTGATTTCTCCGAGGATTTCCCAAGTACGAGTCAAGTCAACTTGAAGCAAGTCAACTGGCATACCTAGTTTCAGCCCTTCATTAACAGCTTGCAAACTTTCAACAGCCTTCTCAATCAAGGAAATATGACGGGCGTTGGACAAGTAGGTTGCATCTTGCTCGACTAGACCAGCATTTGCAAAGAAGAGGTCATTAATGCGTTCTTCAATCTTATCAATGTTTTGGTTTTTAAGAACTGAAATACGGATGACATCTTCAGGTAGTTCCGAAGTTTCAATCGCTTCAGGCAGGTCTGTTTTATTAAGTAGAATAATACGGTTTGTATCTTGGCTAATCTCAAGAAGTTGGCGGTCTTGGGCGGTTAGTGGTTCACTGGCATTTAGCACTAGTAGAACTAGGTCAGCTTCCTTGAGGGCTTTTTTCGAACGCTCGACACCGATTTGCTCCACAATATCATCCGTTTCACGAATACCAGCTGTATCAATCAGTTTGAGTGGGACACCGTTGATGTTGACGTATTCTTCAATGACATCACGTGTCGTACCAGCAATGTCTGTAACGATAGCCTTGTCCTCACGCAAGAGGTTGTTGAGGAGGCTGGATTTCCCAACGTTGGGACGGCCGATAATAGCAGTGGAAATTCCTTCACGAAGGATTTTACCGCGACGGGCTGTCCTAAGGAGATTGGTTAGCAATTGCTCAAACTCCATTGTCTTCTCTCGGACAACAGCAGTAGTAGCTTCCTCAACATCGTCATACTCAGGATAGTCGATATTAACCTCAACTTGAGCAAGTGTGTTAAGGATTTCTCGACGGGTATTGTTAATCAGGTCAGAAAGGGAGCCGTCTAATTGTTTAACTGCAATGTTCATGGCCTTGTCTGTCTTGGCGCGGATGATATCCATCACCGCCTCGGCCTGTGTCAAATCCACACGACCGTTTAGAAAGGCGCGTTTAGTAAATTCACCAGGTTCTGCCAACCGAGCTCCTTCACGGATTGCTAGTTGGAGAATTTCATTGGTCACCGCAATCCCACCGTGAGTGTTAATCTCGATAATATCCTCACGAGTGAAGGTCTTTGGAGACTTCATAGCTCCAACCATAACCTCGTCCATGACTTTTCCTGTATGAGGGTCAACGATGTGACCGTAGTTAAGGGTATGGCTAGCAACCTGACTCAAGTCTTTCCCTTTGAAAATCTTTTGCGCAATAGCAAAACTGTCTGTTCCGCTTAGGCGGACAATACCAATAGCCCCTTCACCTAGTGGAGTAGAGATAGCAGCGATGGTATCAAATTCACGTGTAATCATAATGTTTCCTTTAATAAATAGCTCTTTTCTTGGAAATTTTTCCAAGTCTCTTTTCAAATTGTAACAAATTTGAACTATTTCTTCAATGGATGCTACTTGGAGATTGAAAAAGCCTAAGCAATTCTGCTTAAGCTAGCTTATTTGGTGCGCATTTCCCCTTGTGGGAAGTAAGTTCCTTCAGGCATGTCGTTGATAATGACATGGACAGCAGACTGAGGTGCTCCTGTGTTGCGAACAACCGCTTCCGTTACTTCCTTAGCAAGAGCCTTCTTTTGCTCGAGCGTGCGTCCTTCAAATAAATCGATGCGTACAAATGGCATAATAGCTTCCTCCACTAGTTTTTGATTTCTTCTATTTTACCACATTTTGCCGTTTAAAGCTTAAGAAAATTATGATATACTAGAATGTAGCAAAAATTTAGAAATGGACGTGAAGCAAGAAACATGGCACAGTTGTATTATCGTTATGGGACCATGAACTCTGGTAAGACCATTGAGATTCTCAAAGTGGCCTATAACTATGAGGAGCAAGGAAAAGGTGTTGTGATTATGACCTCGGCTCTGGATACGCGTGACGGTGTTGGCTATGTGTCGAGTCGAATTGGCATGAAACGCCCTGCCATTGCTATTGAGGAAACAACTGATATCTTCGGCTATATCCGTGATTTACCAGAAACACCTTACTGTGTGTTGGTCGATGAAGCCCAGTTTCTCAAGCGTCACCATGTTTACGATCTAGCTCGTGTTGTTGATGAGTTAGACATACCTGTCATGGCTTTTGGCTTGAAAAATGACTTTCGCAATGAACTGTTCGAAGGTTCCAAGTATCTCTTGCTTTTAGCAGACAAGATTGACGAAATTAAGACCATCTGTCAGTATTGTAAGAAAAAGGCAACTATGGTTTTGCGTACACAGGATGGACTACCCGTTTATGATGGTGAGCAGATCCAGATTGGTGGAAATGAAACCTATATCTCGGTTTGCCGTAAACATTATTTTGCGCCAATGATAACCTCTAACAAGGAGCAAAACTATGACAATTGAACTAAGAGATGTTACAATGGAAAATTATTTTGATGTTCTGCATTTGGATGTTAAGGAATATCAAAAACAATTTATTGCTACCAACGCAATTAGTTTAGCTGAAGCATATGTCTACACTAAAAATGGAGATTTTGTAGCTCCATTGGCAGTTTATGATAATGATGCAATCATAGGTTTTGTGATGTTAGCTTATGATAAAAAGATCGGAATTAGTAGTGGAAATTATTTACTATTTCGTTTTATGATTGATAAGAATTTTCAAAATCAAGGATATTTTAAACCAATTATGGATAAAGTACTAGACTATGTTCGGACAGCGCCAGCAGGTTTAAGCAATAAACTTTGGTTGTCTTATGAACCAGAAAATGAACATGCAAGATCTTGTTACCTCAGTTATGGATTTAAAGAAACTGGGGAAATATCCGAGAACGAAGTAGTAGCAATCTATGATTTAACAATTGAGAAATAAGGAGAAAAAATGAACATCTATGATCAACTACAAGCTGTAGAAGACCGTTATGAAGAATTAGGAGAATTGCTAAGTGACCCGGATGTGGTCTCTGACACCAAACGTTTTATGGAGCTTTCAAAAGAAGAAGCTTCAACTCGTGACACAGTAACAGCCTACCGTGAGTACAAACAAGTCCTTCAAAATATCGTCGATGCTGAAGAGATGATTAAGGAATCAGGCGGAGATGCGGACTTGGAAGAAATGGCCAAGCAAGAGCTCAAAGATGCCAAGGCTGAAAAAGAAGAATACGAAGAAAAACTGAAAATTTTGCTCCTTCCTAAAGATCCAAATGATGACAAGAACATCATCCTTGAAATTCGTGGAGCAGCTGGTGGAGACGAAGCAGCACTTTTCGCTGGAGATCTTTTAACCATGTACCAAAAGTATGCGGAAGCCCAAGGCTGGCGCTTTGAAGTCATGGAGGCTTCTATGAACGGTGTCGGCGGTTTCAAAGAAGTGATTGCCATGGTTTCAGGTCAGTCAGTTTACTCTAAACTCAAGTACGAATCAGGTGCCCACCGTGTGCAACGTGTCCCTGTGACAGAAAGTCAAGGCCGTGTTCATACCTCGACAGCAACAGTACTTGTCATGCCTGAAGTAGAAGAAGTTGAATACGATATTGATCCAAAAGACCTTCGTGTTGACATCTACCATGCATCTGGAGCTGGAGGACAGAACGTCAATAAGGTTGCGACTGCCGTTCGTATCGTTCACTTGCCAACAAATATCAAGGTTGAGATGCAGGAAGAACGTACTCAACAGAAGAACCGTGAGAAAGCCATGAAAATCATCCGTGCGCGTGTTGCTGACCACTTTGCTCAGATTGCACAAGATGAACAGGACGCTGAGCGTAAGTCGACAATCGGTACTGGGGACCGTTCAGAACGGATTCGTACTTATAACTTCCCACAAAACCGTGTAACAGACCACCGTATCGGCTTGACTCTCCAAAAACTAGATACCATTTTGTCTGGTAAACTAGATGAAGTTGTGGATGCCTTGGTGCTCTATGACCAAACACAAAAATTAGAAGAATTAAACAAATAATGAAATTAGCTCAATTATTTTCAGATTTTGAAGAAGAATTGATAAGACAAGGAGAGGAAGCTGAAAGCCTCTCTTTTGTCTACCGTGGCCTGAAGAATCTTTCTTTTACTGACTTTGTCTTTGCTCTTCAGCAGGTAGTGACGGAAGAGGAAGAAGTATTTGTAAAAGGAATTTTCCAACAGTTAGCAGCTCATAAACCAGCCCAGTACATCATTGGACAGGCAGATTTTTATGGAATGCAGTTAACAGTTGATGAGCGGGTTTTGATTCCTCGTCCAGAGACAGAGGAATTGGTGGAGCTTATCCTAGCTGAAAATCCTGAGACGAATCTTTCAGTTCTGGATATTGGAACAGGTAGTGGAGCTATTGCTCTCGCTCTAGCAAAAAACAGACCAGATTGGTCAGTGACGGCAGCGGATATTTCCCAAGATGCTTTAGATGTAGCTAGCGAAAATGCTAAAAATCAAAATCTTCAAATATTTTTAAAAAAATCTGACTGTTTTACAGAAATTTCTGAAAAATATGATATAATTGTTTCCAATCCACCCTATATCTCTCGTGAAGATGAGTCAGAGGTCGGCTTGAATATCTTGCATTCGGAGCCTCATCTAGCTCTCTTTGCAGACGAGGATGGCCTAGCTATTTACCGTAGAATTGCGGAAGATGCAAAAGACTATCTCAAAGATGGTGGTAAGATTTACCTTGAAATTGGATACAAGCAAGGTCAAAGTGTTCCTGAACTTTTTAGGAAACATCTTCCTGAAAAACGTGTAAGAACACTTAAGGACCAATTTGGTCAAGATAGGATGGTTGTAGTTGATGATGGACAGGATTAGACAAGAGTTGGAAAATAGTGGAGCTGTCGTTCTTCCTACAGAGACAGTTTACGGTCTCTTTGCCAAGGCTCTAGACGAAAAAGCAGTTGACCATGTTTACCAACTTAAACGTCGTCCCAGGGACAAGGCACTCAATCTCAATATCGCCTCTCTAGAGGACATCTTGCACTTTTCAAAGAATCAGCCAGCTTATCTACAAAAACTTGTAGAGACCTTTTTACCAGGTCCCTTGACCATTATCCTTGAAGCCAATGACCGAGTTCCCTATTGGGTCAATTCTGGCCTTGCAACGGTGGGATTTCGGATGCCCAGTCACCCTATCACGCTTGATTTGATTAGAGAGACGGGGCCCTTGATTGGACCGTCTGCCAATATTTCAGGTCAGGCGAGTGGAGTAACCTTTGAACAAATTCTGAAGGATTTTGACCAAGAGGTTCTGGGGCTAGAAGACGATTCTTTTCTAACCGGACATGATTCGACTATTTTGGACTTGTCTGTAGACAAGGTGAAAATCTTACGCCAAGGGGCCATTAAGCGAGAAGATATTCTTGCTCGGTTGCCAGAGATTTCTTTTGAGGAGGTTTAAAATGCTAAGAGATTTGCAAGAAACAGATGTGAAAGCCATTTGTGAAATTAACCAAGAGGCTTTGGGCTATTCTTTTAGTCTAGAGGACACGTCTAGTCAACTAGCTAGACTGTCTCAGGATTCCCATCATTTCTTACTTGCTTATGAGGATGAAGCTAGTCATTCCTTGCTTGGATATGTCCACGCTGAGGTCTATGAATCACTTTATTCTAAAGCAGGATTTAATATTTTAGCCTTAACAGTTTCACCTCAAGCGCAAGGACAAGGTATTGGTAAAAGTTTACTACAAGGGTTGGAACAAGAAGCCAAAAGACGTGGTTACGGGTTTATCCGCTTAAACTCTGCCGATCATCGTCTGGGAGCTCATGCATTTTATGAAAAAGTTGGTTATACTTGTGATAAAATGCAGAAACGGTTTATTCGCATCTTTTAGTTTATTTTCTTATTAGAAAATTAAACTAATGGACTAGTCACACAATAAAGGAGAAGACCTATGATTTTTGACAAAGATGATTTTAAAGCATATGATGCTGATCTATGGAATGCTATTGCCAAAGAAGAAGAACGACAACAAAACAACATTGAGTTGATTGCTTCGGAAAACGTAGTTTCCAAGGCTGTTATGGCAGCTCAAGGGTCTATCTTGACGAATAAATACGCCGAAGGCTACCCAGGCCATCGTTATTATGGTGGAACGGATGTGGTAGACGTGGTAGAAAGTCTAGCTATTGAACGTGCAAAAGAAATTTTCGGCGCTAAATTCGCCAATGTCCAACCTCACTCAGGAAGCCAAGCCAACTGTGCGGCTTACATGGCCTTGATTGAGCCAGGGGATACCGTTATGGGAATGGATTTAGCAGCAGGTGGACACTTGACCCACGGAGCTCCTGTCAGCTTCTCTGGTCAAACCTACAACTTTGTTTCTTATAGTGTGGATCCTGAAACAGAACTCTTGGACTTTGATGCTATCTTAAAACAAGCCCAAGAAGTCAAACCAAAACTGATTGTAGCTGGTGCGTCAGCCTATTCTCAAATTATCGACTTTTCAAAATTCCGTGAAATTGCGGACGCCGTTGGTGCTAAGCTCATGGTAGATATGGCTCATATCGCTGGTTTGGTTGCTGCTGGTCTTCACCCAAGTCCAGTACCATACGCTCATATCACTACAACAACGACCCACAAAACCCTTCGTGGGCCTCGTGGTGGTTTGATTTTGACCGATGATGAAGACTTAGCTAAGAAAATCAATTCAGCTATTTTCCCTGGTATTCAGGGTGGGCCTTTGGAACATGTTGTTGCTGCTAAGGCAGTTTCCTTTAAAGAGGTCTTAGATCCAGCTTTCAAGGAATATGCTGCCAATGTTATCAAGAATAGCAAGGCTATGGCAGATGTCTTCTTGCAAGACCCTGATTTCCGTATCATTTCTGGCGGGACTGAAAACCACCTCTTCCTAGTGGATGTGACTAAGGTTGTAGAAAACGGAAAAGTTGCTCAAAACTTGCTGGATGAAGTCAATATTACCCTAAATAAAAACTCAATCCCTTACGAAACCTTGTCACCATTTAAGACAAGTGGGATTCGTATCGGAGCAGCAGCCATTACTGCACGTGGATTTGGTGAAGAAGAAAGTCGCAAAGTGGCTGAACTCATCATTAAAACCCTTAAAAATGCAGAAAATGAAGCTGTCTTAGAAGAAGTGAGAAGTGAAGTCAAAGAATTGACGGATGCCTTCCCATTATACGAGGACTAAAACTTTTATGGACATTTATATTAAGAAAGCCATTATCCATCAGTTTAGCCCGGATGATACCGAGCTGTTCCTAGCGGATAAGCTTCTCAATATTACTCCAAAAATCGAAGAATACCTGCGTAGAAAAATTGAACGTGTGTATTCAGATGAAGCTAAGACTGGGATTTTCGAGGAAGAAAATCCCTTCTTCAATCATATCACAGACGATTTGTTGGAGACATCAGTAACACTGGCTAATCTCTGGAAAGAGGAGTTCAGCATTTCCGAAAATCTCAAGACCAATGACTTGATTTTTGTGCAATTTTCTAAAGAAGGCGTGGAACATTTCGCTTTCTTGCGAATTGCCCTGCGTGAGACCCTGACTCACCTCGGAGGAGAAGTTGATAATCCAATCAAGTTGACTCAGAATAACCTGCCTGGATTTGGAACGGGTGCTGACGAAGCCTTGGTGGTTAATCTTCAAAGCCGCAAGTATCATCTGATTGAAAAACGAATCAAGTACAACGGGACTTTCTTGAACTATTTTTCAGATAATCTTCTTGCTGTCGCTCCTAAGATTTCTCCTAAGAAATCTATCAAAGAACTGGAAAAAACAGCCCAGAGAATTGCTGAATCTTTTAATACAGATGACTTTCAATTTCAATCCAAGGTCAAATCAGCGATTTTCAACAACCTAGAAGAAAGCAATGAATTGTCACCTGAAAAATTGGCCAACGACCTTTTTGACAATAATCTGACGGCTCGTTTGAGCTTTATTGATCAAGTCAAGGAAGCTGTACCAGAGCCTGTTCAATTTGATGAAATTGATGCCAGTCGCCAATTAAAGAAATTTGAAAACCAAAAACTCTCCTTGTCAAATGGAATTGAGCTCATCGTTCCCAATAATGTTTATCAAGACGCTGAGTCTGTTGAGTTTATCCAAAATGACAATGGAACCTACTCTATCTTAATCAAAAATATCGAGGATATCCAAAGTAAATAATGTTTAAACGAATTCGAAGAGTGCTTGTACTAGCAGTCTTCCTTTTTGCTGGCTATAAAGCTTACCGCGTTCACCAAGATGTCAAGCAAGTCATGACCTATCAACCCATGGTGCGAGAAATCTTGAGTGAAAAAGACACCCCAGCAAACGAAGAGCTTGTGCTCGCTATGATTTATACCGAAACAAAAGGAAAAGAAGGCGATGTTATGCAGTCTAGTGAGTCTGCAAGTGGTTCCACCAACACCATCAATGATAATGCCTCTAGCATTCGGCAAGGCGTTCAAACTCTGACAGACAATCTCTATCTAGCCCAGAAGCAGGGTGTTGATGTCTGGACAGCTGTTCAAGCCTATAATTTTGGACCTGCCTATATCGATTTTATCGCCCAAAATGGTAAGGAAAACACCTTGGCTCTGGCCAAACAGTACTCTCGTGAGACTGTTGCTCCCTTGCTTGGTAATACCACTGGAAAGACTTATAGTTATATTCACCCCATTTCCATTTTTCACGGTGCCGAACTCTATGTAAATGGAGGAAACTATTACTATTCTAGACAGGTGCAACTCAACCTTTACATCATCAAATGTTTCACTCTCTTTTCAACATCTGGCTAGACCAGGTGTTTTTGTTATAAGTTTTCTTTAAGATAGATATATTACTCTAGAAAGGTAAAGGAGGGAATTCCCTATGAGAAAGAAACTCTTTCTGACCAGTGCTGCGGTTTTGTGGGCAGTAACAGCTATGAATAGCGCCCATGCAGCAACAGATGTTCAAAAAGTCATCGATGAAACCTATGATCAACCTGAATATGTCCTAGGTTCATCATTGTCTGAAGACCAAAAAAATCAAACTCTAAAAAAACTAGGCTACAATGCCTCAACAGATACTAAAGAACTCAAGACTATGACGCCTGATGTCTATTCTAAGATTATGAATGTTGCCAATGACTCTAGCTTACAATTGTATTCATCAGCCAAGATTCAAAAGCTAGGTGACAAGTCGCCACTTGAGGTCAAGATTGAAACACCAGAAAACATCACTAAGGTGACGCAGGATATGTACCGCAATGCGGCCGTAACTTTAGGTGTGGAACATGCCAAAATTACTGTAGCAGCACCCATTCCAGTTACAGGTGAAAGTGCCTTAGCCGGGATTTACTATTCGCTAGAGGCTAATGGAGCCAAGGTGCCACAAGCTAATAAAGATTTGGCTCAAGAAGAGTTGAAGGCTTTATCAGCTATCAATGCTGAAAATAAGGACAAAACTGGATATGATGCTAATAAATTAAACGTTGCACTAGCTGATATCAAGTCAGGACTAGCCAAAGCAAAAGAATCTAAGGGAACTCTGACAGAGGAAGATGTTCTTAAAATTGTTGAGGATACCTTGAAAAATTACAAACTTGATCAGGTTATAACAGGAAACCAAATCAATATCATCATCAATTTTGCCTTGAATCTATCAAAAAGTGATATTCTTAGTAATACAGACTTCACTAAAACTCTAAATGACCTTAAACAAAGTATTGTTTCACAAGCTGGCGACAGTTTTAAAAATATCAACCTTAACTTTGATGCTGATAAGGCGATAGAGGACGGCGGGAACTTTTTAAGCTCCCTCTGGCAAGCCATTGTCAACTTCTTCAAGAGTTTTGGTTCTTAAGAAATTTCATGGTATAATAGATGGTAACCGTAACGTTGCCGTCTTTTTTGTCGGCCAATAGAAAGAGAAGAGAATGTTAAAGAAAAATGATATTGTAGAAGTTGAAATTGTTGACTTGACCCATGAAGGTGCAGGAGTGGCCAAGGTGGATGGTTTGGTCTTTTTTGTAGAGAATGCTTTACCGAGTGAAAAAATTCTCATGCGAGTTCTCAAGGTCAATAAAAAGATTGGTTTTGGGAAAGTGGAAGAATACCTAGTCCAGTCGCCACACCGTAATCAAGATCTAGATTTGGCTTATCTGCGTTCAGGAATTGCTGATTTAGGTCATCTTGCCTATCCAGAACAGCTCAAGTTTAAAACCAAGCAAGTCAAGGACAGTCTTTACAAGATTGCTGGAATTGCTGATGTAGAGGTTGCTGAAACTTTAGGTATGGAAAATCCAGTCAAGTACCGTAACAAGGCACAGGTCCCTGTCCGTAGAGTGAATGGTATCTTGGAAACAGGATTTTTCCGTAAGAATTCCCACGACCTCATGCCTTTGGAAGATTTCTTTATCCAAGATTCCGTGATTGACGAGCTAGTAGTAACTCTACGCGACTTGCTCCGTCGTTATGATTTAAAACCTTATGATGAAAAGGAGCAGTCTGGCTTAATTAGGAATCTTGTGGTGCGTCGCGGACACTATTCAGGACAAATCATGGTTATTTTGGTAACAACTCGTCCTAAAGTTTTCCGTGTAGAGCAATTGATTGAACAACTAATCAAGCAGTTCCCAGAGATTGTGTCTGTCATGCAAAATATCAATGATCAGAATACCAATGCAATTTTTGGTAAGGAATGGCGCACCCTTTATGGACAAGACTTTATCACTGACCAGATGTTGGGAAATGACTACCAAATCGCTGGTCCAGCCTTTTACCAGGTTAATACTGAAATGGCTGAAAAACTTTACCAAACAGCCATTGACTTTGCTGAATTAAAAGAAGATGATGTGGTCATTGATGCCTATTCTGGTATTGGGACGATTGGCCTCTCTGTTGCGAAACATGTTAAAGAAGTTTATGGTGTTGAGGTAATTCCAGAAGCGGTTGAGAATAGTAAGAAGAATGCCCAACTGAACAATATTTCAAACGCCCACTATGTCTGTGACACAGCTGAAAATGCTATGAAAAATTGGCTCAAAGAAGGTATTCAACCAACCATTATCTTGGTTGATCCTCCACGCAAGGGCCTAACCGAAAGCTTTATCAAGGCAAGTAGCCAAACAGGAGCAGACCGCATTGCCTATATCTCCTGTAATGTTGCAACCATGTCGCGTGATATCAAACTCTACCAAGAATTGGGATATGAGTTGAAGAAAGTCCAGCCAGTGGATCTTTTTCCACAAACGCATCACGTGGAGTGTGTAGCTTTGCTTGTAAAAACCTAGAAACCTTTGAATGAAAGGGATAACGAAAAGCCTTGATTGCAAGGCTTTTTGTATTGGCGTGGGGAAGTCTCAGAGTGAGAAAATTTTTGGAATGAATAGAAGTGATAGCTAGAAATTATCAGTTTCTATTTCCATTTACCCTGTGGGTACGTGTTTGTTTCCATTGACAAGGAGATTGTGGGAATAGAAACGTCCCCACCTTACATATCTCCAGAATGGGCGATTGAAATTGAGACAATTTAATAGAGATAAGCTCTTGTTATGTTTCTTTTAAGTCAATTAACTAACAATACTCAAAGTATGCTCAAAAATATGATATAATCTAGGACATAAGGCAATACTGTTTTAAAGTATTTTCTCTTAACCATGTCTCGTTAGACAAATCTGATTCGTCTGGTTTTCTAATAGATTTTAATGCTGACTTGGTTTTATAGCCATTATGCTCTCCATTATTTTAGTGTAGAACACTTTGGTTATTAGTTTTTTGTTACATTGTAAGCAAATCAATAGAGATAGAAAAAGGAATTATATGTTTAGTTATGAGGTTGTAGCAAGTTTTAACGACTTAGAAAATGCTATTTATACAACTATTTTAGAAAATGAAAATATATCCTCTATGACAATCAAGGAATTGGCCCAACTTGCACATGTATCAGTTGGAACCGTACAACGATTTTGCAAGCATCTAGGATTTGATGGATATAGCCATTTTAAGATTGCTTATAAAGAATATTTAAAAAATGAGCAAATTATTTTAAACAATCAAGACAATCATTCTTTGAAGCTATTCATTGATTATACTGAGCAAGATACTTTTTTGCAGCTGATTATGGAGGCTGTGGCAATCTTAAAGAAAGTTGAACAGATTGTTTTTGTCGGAATTGATTCCTCTGGAACTTTAGGTCGATATGGAGCGCGCTATTTTTCAAATATTGGCAAATTTAGTATGTGTATTGAAGATCCTTGGCAACCAGTGCTACAAAACAGTATGGAAAAAACTTGTGTCATTGCCTTATCCGAATCTGGTGAGACTTCTCAAACATTGAAAATTGTACAAAAATTAAAGGAAAAAGGTTGTCTAGTTATTGCCATCACAAATACATTGGAATCAACATTGTCAAGGCTATCTGATTGCTCCATAACCTATCATGTTCCTCAATTATTTTTAAATGGGTTTAATATTACGACGCAGGTACCTGTTATTCTCATTATTGAAATGTTAATGAAACAACTATATACTACAAAAGCATAAGGGTGTCTATGAATTTATTTGATTATCATAAAGTAAAAGGGCTAAATAATAGTGAATTAAGCGTGTATAATTTTATATTGCAACATAGAGATAAAGTTGCTACGATGACTATCAGAGAGCTATCGACATCTATAAATCTATCGACAACAACCATCATTCGTTTTGCGAAAAAGATGGGATTTGATAGCTACAATGATTTAAAATATGCCTTGTCAAGGTCGGAAGATAAGGAAAATAAACATCGTCACTACTTTCCTATTGATATTCCAGCAATACAATTTTTACAGACTAGTGTCCAAGATGAAGCTTTAAAAAAACAACTATCAGAGATAGCAGACTTGATCGTTCAAGCCAAACAAGTTATCTTTTTAGGGATGGGTACTAGTCTAAGTTTGGCAGAATATGGCTCATATCTTTTTTCTGGAATCGGTATTCTTAGCTTTGCTATTACTAACCCATTTTATTCTCTGAAATTGCATCATTCTAATTTGGAGGATGTTTTGGTTATTGCTCTAAGTGTCAGCGGTGAGACAGAAGAAGTTCTAACTCTGGTACAGGGATTCAAAGAAAGAAATGCTAAGATTGTTAGTCTGACAAATACAGATATTTCCACTTTATCACAGCTATCGGATATAAATTTATCCTACTTTATGCCAGTTGCCTACGCAGATTCCTCGCTACGTTCCACTAATTTGACCACTCAGATTCCAGTTGTCTATTTTTTAGAATCCTTACGTTACCAAGTTTATTTAAAAAAATAGGAGTGAAAACTCTTGTTTTTTTTATGTAACAAATATTGTTCGACTGTACATTTATTTTCTATCTCAATATCTATTGTCAGCAGATACAGTATGTTATAAAATAGACTTGTTCATAGCGCTAGTACAAAATACAGAAAGGATTGGTAAAATGGCAAAAATACCAGAAGGCTTTTTATGGGGTGGGGCAGTTGCTGCTCACCAAATTGAAGGAGGATATGATAAAGGTGGAAAAGGCATTTCGATAGCCGATGTAATGACGGTTGGAAGTGCTAGCCACTCTCGACAGATTACTGATGGCGTCTTACCTGACGAATATTATCCGAATCATGATGCAATAGATTTTTACAGAACCTATAAGGACGATATACAATTATTCGCTGAGATGGGATTTAAGTGTTTTCGAACTTCGATTGCCTGGACTCGTATCTTCCCAAATGGAGATGAAGAAGAACCTAACGAAGAAGGGTTGAAATTTTATGATGATTTATTTGATCAGCTGCTAGCTCGTCAAATTGAACCGGTCATCACACTCAGTCACTTTGAAATGCCCTATCATCTAGTTACTAAGTATGGTGCTTGGCGTAATCGCAAGTTGATTGATTTCTTTGTTCGTTTTGCGGAAGTCGTCATGGAACGATATAAGGACAAAGTTAAGTATTGGATGACCTTTAACGAGATCAATAATCAAGGTGCAATTAATGTTCCTTGGTGCTCATGGACTAATTCTGGTGTCATTTATCAAGAAGATGAAAATCCAGTTGAGGTACTACAGCAGGTTATCCATTATCAGTCAGTGGCTTCTGCAAAAGTTGTACAATTGGGTCGGAAAATCAATAAAAATTTCAAAATTGGTTGTATGCTGGCAATGGTACCATTTTACCCGAATACATGTGATACAAAAGATATACTTGCTAGCCAGAAGGCAATGGAGCATCGTTTATTTCACTATGGAGATCTTCATGTTTTTGGAGAGCGTCCTTACTATATCGAGGCCTTTTGTCGAAAAAATAATATCAAACTGGATATTTTACCAGAAGATCTAGAAACTCTAAAAGAAGGTTGTGTAGATTATATTGGCTTGAGTTACTATATGAGTGATACAGTGACTGCTACAGCATCTGAGGAAACAGAAGAACTTTTCAAAGATGTTTACACTAAGAAAAATCCCTATATTGAATCAAGCGATTGGGGTTGGCAGATAGACCCTGAGGGATTACGCTATAGCTTAAATCTTTTATACGATCGCTATCACTGTCCGCTGTTTATAGTTGAAAATGGATTCGGTGCTTATGATAAGGTAGAGCCTGATGGAATCCATGATTCTTACCGCATTGATTACCTCAAACAACACATTGAACAAATGATGTTAGCGATTGAAGAAGATGGCGTAAATGTCATTGGTTATACCCCTTGGGGCTGTATCGATATTGTTAGTGCTGGTACAGGTGAAATGGAGAAGCGTTATGGCTTTATCTATGTCGATAAGAATAATAATGGCGAAGGAACTTTGCAACGAATGAAGAAAGATTCCTTTACATGGTATCAAAAAGTGATTGCATCAAATGGAAACGAATTATAAGGAGTAATTAAAATGAATATTGGATTGTTTTGTGCAGCAGGTATGTCAACAAGTATTTTGGTTGAGCGTATGAAAGAAGCGGCTCAGAAAAAAGGGAAAGATGCAACAATTGCAGCTTATTCCATCAGTGAATTGGAACAAAGAGTTGGAGATATTGATGTGGCTCTATTAGGCCCACAGGTTGGTTTCCAACTTGAAAAAGCAAAAGAAATTTGTGCTTCTCACAATGTTCCTGTAGAAGTGATTGCAATGGCTGATTATGGTACTGCAAACGGTATGGCAGTTCTTAAACAAGCTTACATGATGAAAAAATAAGGAGAAGATGATGAAGGATAAACTGATTAAAAAGTTTGTTGATAGGATGATGGCCTTTGTCAATACCAAAGGTGTAACAGCGATAAAAGATGGTATTGTTTTCTCTATGCCATTGTTGATTGTTGGCTCCATCTTTCTTATCTTGGCCAATCTTCCAGTTCCAGCTCTAGCAACGATGTTAGAAACTAGTGGTATTACCCCTGTTCTCAATCAAGCAATTGGTGCAACCTTTAATATCAGTGCGATTGTAACAGTCATTGGGATTGCGTATACCTATGCTAAGCTAGAAAAACAGGAGCCGCTTGGGGCAGGTGTCATTGCCCTAGCAGTTTTCTTGCTAATCCAGCCCTCCAGTTTGATTTCTAAAAATGGGGATGTAGTTGGTAACATTATTCTGAAGGATTGGACTTCCGGGAAAGGGATGATTGGTGCCATTATCGTTGGTTTGATTGTAGGAGCAAGCTATTCTTGGTTTTTGAAGAAAAATATCAAAATCAAAATGCCAGATGGCGTACCAACTGGTGTAGCCAACGCATTTTCAGCCTTGATTCCTGCTACTGTTATTATCACAGCGGCAACGATCTTTGTCGGACTTGTTGAACAATTGTTTAAGGTCACAACGATTGAAGTGATTTATAATCTTATTCAAACACCAATGCAAGGCTTGACTGACTCATTGTTTGGTGCGGTGCTTATGTGTTTCCTTGTACCATTCTTATGGATGTTTGGGGTTCACGGCTCAACTGTAGTTGGTGGCATCATGAGTGGCTTGCTACAGGCGAATGCTTTGGAAAACCAAGCCATTTTAGATAAGGGCCTAGAATTAAATCTAGCCAATGGCGGTCATATTGTGACGATTCAATTTTTTGATCAATTTATCAATGTTACAGGTGCCGGGATTACGATTGGTTTGGTAGTTTACATGGTTGCATTTGCAAAATCAAAACAACTAAAAATTCTTGGACGTCTTGAAATGGTTCCAGCCATCTTTAATATCAATGAGCCGGTGCTCTTTGGTTTGCCGATTGTAATGAATCCAGTTTTAGCAACTCCCTTTATATTAACGCCTATTTTATCTTGTATCATCCAGTATTCAGCGATTTATTTTGGACTGACACCTATGTATGGTGCCGTTCAAGTTCCGTGGACTTGTCCTCCAATTATTTCAGGATTTATCATCGGTGGTTGGAAAACAGCCTTGTTGCAAACACTTATTTTGGTTATGTCTTTCTTTGTTTATTATCCGTTTATTAAACAGATGGATAAACAAGCTTTACAAGCTGTAATACAAGAAACAAGCGATTTAGAAGATGAAGATTGGTAAGAGAGGTATTAAAATGGACGAAAAAGTACTCGAAGTGTGTTTTCAAATTATCACCTATGTAGGAACAGCAAAATCTATGTACATCAATGCTATTCAATTGGCTAAGCAGGGTGAATTCGAGCAGGCTAAAGATAGAATTAAACAAGGCGAAGAAGCATTTGTACAGGGACACAATGCTCACCACTCACTTTTGACAAAAGAAATGAATGGGGAATTAAGCGAAACAGGTCTACTTCTGATGCATGCTGAGGATCAGTTAATGAGTGCAGAAGGTTTTCGAACGATTGCTGAGGAATTTATAGCAGTCTATAAACGCTTTGAGGAAGGTAAATAGAGCAAGTTATGAAAGTAAAAAATCAAGCAATGTTAATTACCTATTCAGACAGTCTTGGAAAAAATCTGAAAGACTTGAAGTAGGTCTTAGAAGGCCCTTTGAAAGATGTGGTCGGTGGTGTCCACATTCTTCCCTTCTTTCCATCGTCAGGCGACCGCGGGTTTGCACCCATGAACTATACCAAGGTTGATGAGGCTTTTGGAGATTGGAGCGATATTGAGGCACTCAGTCAAGACTACTACCTCATGTTTGATTTCATGATTAACCATATCTCAGCCAAGTCGCCTTTTTCCTTGATTTCCTAGAAAAGAAAGATGAGTCTGCCTATGCGGATTTGTTTATCCGCTACAAAAACTTTTGGCCAAACAGTGGGCCGACTCAGGAAGATGTAGACCTGATTTACAAACGGAAGCCACGTGCTCCCTATCGCATTACCAAGTTTGCTGATGGTAGTGAGGAAAAAGTTTGGTGTACCTTTGATGAGCAACAGATCGACCTCGATGTGACAACAGAAACAACTCGTCGCTTTATTCAGGAAAATCTGGAACAGCTGGCGGACCACGGAGCTTCCATTATTCACTTGGACGCCTTTGCCTACGCCAATAATAAAATCGGCACCAACTGTTTCTTTGTTGAGCCAGATATTTGGGAAATGCTTCATTTTCCGCGTCAGCTATTGGCACCAAAAGGAGTGGAAATTCTTCCAGAAATTCATGAACATTACACCATTCAGCAAAAAATCGCTGAGCAAGACTACTATGTCTATGACTTTGCCCTTCCGATGCTGGTTCTTCATGCTCTTTATTCAGGTAATGTCAACCGTCTTGTTCACTGGATGGAAATCTGCCCTCGCAAGCAATTTACAACCTTGGACACGGAGTGGTCGATGTCAAGGACTTGCTGACAGATGAGGAAACAGAGGTGACAAGAGAAGCCCTCTATTCCCAAGGAGCAAATGTCAAAACGATTTACAGCTCAGAGGACTACAACAATTTGGATATTTATAAGATAAATTATACCTACTATTCAGTTTTAGGAAATGATGGCCAAGCCTATCTCTTGGCACGTGTGCTTCAATGTTTTGCACAAGGTATTCCGCAGATTTACTACGTTGGCTTGTTGGCAGGAGAAAATGATATCGAATTGCTCGAATCAACCAAAGAAGGCCACAACATCAACCGTCACTATTATGATTTGGAAGAAATTGAGCGAGAAGTTCAACGCCCAGTTGTGCAGTCCTTGTTCAATCTGCTCAAATTCCGTAATAGCAGCGCAGCATTTGATGGAGAGTTTACTGTTGACATGGAAGACGCTAATACTATTCACATCAGTTGGACCAATACCGATGCCAATACAGTGGCAGAATTAAGAGCTAATCTGAAAGATAAATCATTTTAAATTACAGAGAAAATAGATAGTGAAAGAACATCGATTTATCTATAATAGAATACAAAAGAGTGGTGGAAACGTTTGATTTCCTCACTCTTTTTGTGGCTCTAGTTAGTAACAAAATAGTACTTAAACGTAAACTATGAATTATATTCTGTTGTGACGATAATTGTTCGAGAATATTTGTAATAAAAAAACAGGAACAGTCAATTAAACTGCTCCTATTTTTGTGATAAAATATAGGTAGTTTAAAATCGACAGCAACTAAGAAGCAGTAAAAAAATATTATACGTAGAATAATCAAGATTAGGAAGATAAAATGACAGAAATTGACAAAAAGAATTTAAAAAATTATCTTTATTGTACATTTGGAATTACTTATATAGCTTGGGGGCTTCTTACCATATTTACTCAATCTCATATTTTGGGATTAGAAACATTTATAGGGAGAATGTTACATATAGTAGGTGCACTTGGTCCAGCTATTGCAAGTGGTTTTTATTTGAAAAGTAATAATATAAAATTTAAACATTTTGTATTTAATAAAAGAAAAAATAGTAGTATTTATTTCATTATTCATTTGTTAGCAATTTTGATACTATTTTCTGTATCTTCCTTAGAATTAAATGGAGTATCAATTTATCTGATGCCATTATTCTTTATACAACTAATTTTTTTTGGTGGTGGACATGAAGAATTAGGATGGAGAGGAATATTACAGCCATTACTTGATAAAAAATATACTTATTGGCAATCTAATTTGATTGTAGGATCAATTTGGGGAATATGGCATCTGCCTTTATGGTTTATAGTTGGAGAAAGTCATCAAGGATTTCCTTTTATTTTATTTTTTATATATACATTATTTTTAAGTTTTGTTTTAGGGCTTCTTTATCGTCAAACGAAATCTGTGGGGTACTGTCTATTATTTCATGCATTCGCAAATTTGTTAAATCTCTATTTTGTGTTAAAAATTAATCTTATTTTTATTATCATATTTATTACTTATTTAATTTATACAATATTGGCGAGTAATAGGATTAGTAAGGAAACAACATTTTAAAATTTAGATCAGTATATCCATTATTGAAGGTAACAATCGGTCTATCTAGATAATCGATGTTAAAGAATTTTCTGTTGTAATTTCAAGTGGAATGATGAATGTCGTTTCTTTTGGAACTGGCGAAAATCTTTCCGTTCCACAGTATCATTTTAAAATGATTTTCATTGCCTTTTGTTTATTAGTATAAAAGAAAAATATTACCACATGTTGAGTGTGTAAGTTTGTTAGTGAAACAAAGTTAATCCCCAAAAGGTTCACTGAACCTTTTGAGTCTGCCAATGGGATAGCTGTCGTAGAGTAAGAAGTTTACGACGAAACGATAGGGTAACAGCGAACCGCCGAGTATGTAGCCTTGAAATGATGTTTTAAGAAGGTGGAAAAAAGGATTTGCTATATCCTAAGGGTAACTAATCAGTATTATATTCTGAAAAATCAATCTACGGATAATTTATATGAGGTTATAAATGATTATATTAGAGTTATATCAAAATAATTATTCTAAAGATTTAGTCGCATTTGATTCCATAGAAGATGGGAAAGCCTTTGTAGTTCAAATCCCGGGATACACTCTGGAAACAGAAGATGGTTTTGAAGTGGAGTATTTTAATCCTAAAAACATACCGGATTATATGGAAATTATTTTTAACGGAAATATTGTTCCTTTATCTAAATTTATGTTCGATCCTGAGGAAAATGTAGACATTATTTGGAAAGAGATTTCAAATTTATCCCTCAAAAACGATAGAGTAATCGAAGGATATTCAAAAATCGATGCATATGTCGTTAACAACCATGAAGTTAAAGTCTATGTCGAAACAAGAGAAACGAACTATCGTAAAGCAAAAGACTTCTTAGAAAGCCGTGGATATGATATCGACAGAAGCTTTTTCGGAAGTGAAGACGGAGAAGCGATTCTCTACAGAAAAAAAGGTGCCGAAGATTGGCATTTCTTATCACATTTAGACTCAATGTTTGTAGAGATTGAAGATGTAGAAGGATATGTTAAAGAAGAGGTGGGAGAGATTCAATAGTCAAGCAAAGTTCCTTGTGAGTATGTACCTTTGCTAGTAAAAGCGTCAAAACGTTGTAACGAAGGGGGTTAAGAAAATCCTTGAGTGTAAGCCTTCTTCTTGTTTAGAGGGAAAGTATTAGAGTAGCCGCTCATAATTTATACTAGATTTGATAACTTATTTGAGATAGATTTTATTTCTATAAATACTGTGAAAATTTTTTAATACTAAAGATTTAAAGTTACTGTGTTAAAAATCCTCTCCACTTTTAAACTAATGTATTATAAAAGCCAGTTGACACAAGTGTTACACCTATGATAGAATTAACTAGAGGTGAAGAAAATGGCAACCGATAAAAATAGAATAATGATTAGCTTGGATGATAAAAATCTAGAGAAACTTGAAAATTTAGTAGAAGATGCTAGAGATAGAAGAGGAATGCGACTAACAAAGTCCCAGGTTATAGAATTACTCCTAAATACTGTTGATTATTTCGATGATATTATGGGAGCTATTTACTCAAAAAAATAAGAGCAAAATTGCTATTATTTTTTTACAAACAGGTGCAACACTAGTGAAGCAGGAGTGATGAAATGGTTGTTTATATTAGACAAAGCAAACTACCAAGTGAAGTTTCAATTAATAAATACAATGCTCAAGTAGGTGCCTACTTACAAGGAGAAGAAATTATTTTATATCAATCTTTTTCTGAAATAGAACAGTTAACAAGTGAAGATATAGTTGTAGATTATATAATGGAGACTAGAGCATTGCTAAAAATGATGGGGTTAAATGTTCCGGTTTATGACTATCCTATTGAGCTTAAAGAGTTTTATGGTCGAAAGATTTATGCAGGTGTTTTAGGAGAGATTGTAAATATACCTGATAATTGGGGAAAATTTATTAAGCCTAAAGCTGGTTCAAAAGTATTTACTGGAAGAGTTGTTAATGGAACCCATGATTTAATAGGTATTGGTCTACCTTTCGACTATCCTATATGGATTAGTGAGGTTGTAGAATTCATAGCAGAATGGCGCTGTTTTGTTTTAGATGGTCGCGTGTTAGATGTTCGGCCCTATACAGGTGATTATCATACACAATTTGATCCTAGTGTAATTGATGAAGCCATATCATGTTGGAAAGATGCGCCAATAGCTTATGGACTAGATATCGGTGTTACTAGTGATGGCAGGACACTTGTTGTTGAAGTAAATGATGGTTATGCATTGGGAAATTATGGACTATCTCCTTTAAAGTCAATCAATTTTCATAAAGCTAGATGGAAAGAAATGGTAAAACCTTATTTTGAAAGAAACGATATTTTTACTATGCCTAAAAATGAAAATATAAGTTTCTAAAAGGAACAGAAGTAAATCTGTGTAACTGTAACTAGTAAATCACTGTTTTTTATTAGTGTTTGGCAAAAGAATTTTTTAGTTATCAGACATGCGTACGCGGGAATTATTTTTAAAAATCGGAAAATTACTAAAAAATGTTGATATTGTTTCTTCTTTATGATATATTTGCATTATTAAAAAAAAAGAAGATGAATATTATTTTTAAAAAATCAAAAATAATGATTTAACTTTGAAGAAACTTGATAAAGTAATTTTGTTAATCCAAAAAGCAAATTTGATTGTTAATAAGGTTGTTTTAGATAAAGATTATATGAGGTTTTCTGAATCTGAATATATTTCAGCGATTTTAAAAGCCTTAAATATTAAAATTATCACTGTAAGTGATAGTAAAGTAAAAATAAGAATGGAATAAATCATGCTACTAAACAAACTAGAACTAAACAAAAATGTCATGCTTGGTATTGTTATTGGTGTCATAACATTAATATTTTTACAGGTGCTTATTCCAAACATCACAACCCCAAAAGTGGAAATCGTTGAAAAAGTCGAATACACTAGTTTTCCTTCTAAAGAACATTATAAGATAGACAATCTCGATGATGACGTCATTATCGGAAAATATAGCTCTTTTGGTCGCGACTATTTCATAGTTTACAACAAAGCTAAAAACAAAGGTGAAAGCCGTCTTATTGAAAAATATAATGCTTGGGAAGAAAAAGAACTCGGAGACAAATTTGAAAAAGGGGATGAAGAAAGATGAGAGAAATGAGATTATTAGTTTATTCGACTTTTGCCTTCATGCTTTATTTCATGTTAGCTCCCAGTTTTGTCACTATGATGTACCCATCGCAAGAGACAAAAACTGTGACTGTTGAAAAAATAGATAAACATATCTATTATTTCGAACCGGAAGATCATATAGTTACAAGTAAATTTTATAATGACGACGGTTATTTCTTAGTGGTTTATAGCGAAAAATCAAAAGACTTCAACATCAAAAAGGTTGAGGAAGACGTTTGGCGAAGAGTAGATATCGGTAAATCTGATTATTATGATAAATATGATTATTACTAAAGGTTGCGCTACGCGCAACCGATTTTTTTGTAGTTCAATTATTGAGATGAGGAAAAGAAATGCTCAAATCAGATTTGATAAACATTATAACTAAGATAGACAAAGATGATATAAATTAATGTTTTATTTGACAGGTAACTTCTTTTTTTATTAAAATAATTGTAAGTAAAAAAGAAGTTGCTATTTTGGGGTAAATTCAAAAATAAAATCTTGATTTGATGTCATTTCTTTCCTTTCCTTCCCGCAGGCGAGGGAGTTGACCCCTTTTGTTGATGGTTTGTCTCTCTTTAAATAATAAAAAAGTAGAACACTAAAAGTGATCTACTTTTTTATTATTTATCAATATTTTTAGTTTTGATAAATCTTCTATTGAGTCCTCTGTAAACCATGAGTAGAGAATATTAAATGTTGGACAACTATAGCTGACCAATTTAGATGAATTATATTTAAGGCTACCTATTTCTTTTTTATTTCAGTAAAGTCAAATTTTGTTGTTTTTGCTTTTGTAATTAGAAATGCTAAAGGGTTTAAATTACAGCCAATAACTGTTTTGACATTTTCAACAACACCTTCAAACAAAGTTGTCCCTTATTCCATATATGGATTAATAATAACTGAATCTTAAGATGCATATTGCCGCATACAATTTCTTGCAATACTAGGTATCAACATAGCAGGATAAGAGTGGATTGTATGAGTGTATGCGCTTATACAATCCGCACTTTATTATATATTCTTTTGTAGTTTTTAAAATTAGGCATTAATTCCTCCATATGATAAACATTATATAAAAAAATATTGCAAATAGTCCAAATTGAAGTAAAATAAAGTGTTTCTTGAAATATTTAAAAGTAAGAAAGTGGCATTATTGTACACTACCAATAAAAAAGATGACGATTTAAACATTGTTAATTTTAAATTTATATTGTAAAATAGGAATTAGTAAGGAGAAATAGATTAATTGGTGCTTAAAATTTTCAATTTGATTTTATATTAAATAGTTTAAGACACCAAGTCTATTTTTTAAATTTTTGTCACATATATTTATTTGATTATAGAAAGGTAAGCTATGGTATTATGGGAAGTATCAATTATCTCTGAAAAAATGATTGATAGAATAAATAGACGATGTAAGTTTCAGAGTAAAGGCTACACAATTTGTACAATTTGTCAATTTTGGCATTATTTTGGATGTATTCCCTACTCTGAAAAAATAGGAAAAGTTAATGCAAAATTTATAGATGAAATATATTATTGGCGTAGTTATCCTACATTGTCAACAAAAGAAGAAGAAGAGCTATCAAGAAATTATATTTTTATAGAGCCTTCGAGACTTTTGGAGATCCTTCAGAGAAAATTTCCAATTGGTTATTTTGATACTTTTAAGCAGGAAATAAAAAAAGATGAGATTTTGAGAGGATTATATAATGATTTTCTAGGATTAGTGGATGATGATTATGTTTGGTTAGCCTTGATAATTTCATTAACAGTTTATGATAAAATACCTGAAACTGAAGTATGGGAACATTTAGCTTTACCGAGAGATTGGTGGAATAAAGATATTGGATTGGAGAAATTCATAAAAGAGTTAGATAATTCTGATCATAAAGGATTGGAGAAAAGAGATGTCTTAGTATTTAAGAGATTGAACTCATAAAAAATAATAGAAAGAGTCTAAAATTTAATAAGATGGAGAATTATATATTAGATACTGGAGTGAATTTTATTTTAGATATTTCCATAGTTCATGTGGTTTCAACTGCTAAAAGTTTACGTTGAATGAAATATGGGGATGAAGACGATAATATTATATATATTTAGAGTGGAGAATATTTAAGTTTGTGCGACTCTATAGGTATTTTTATTGTTATACCTAATAAATTAAATTTGAATAGAAAGAGAGCGAATTACCGTACTCTTTAAGATTACTTTAATAACTTTCTTGGAAAGTTGAAAGATATTAATGAAATAAGCTTTCAAGTGTGTCAGAACATTGTCCAACCCCTTTATGGATGCGTTGATTTTGCTTGAAATTATAATCTTCAAACAAAGTAACTAAGTAACGTTCCAGAGCCTCCTCGTTAGGGAAAAACCTTCTTTTTCGTTTGACGTTTGATTTCCTTGTTGAGAGACTCATTGAGGTTTGTCGAATAAATGCTATGCCAAATCTGGTAGGGAAACTGATAAAAAATTAAAAGATTATCCGTATTCTCCAGACTTTCTATTATTTTCCTATACTTTGGTTTCCATTCGGCGATAAAATCCTTTAAAGCTTGTACTGACATTTCTAAATTTTCAGCACGATAAATCATTTTAAATTGTCCCAGACTAACCGCTCGATCTGCTAGCTATATTTCGACTAATATGAATTAAGCAACGTTGGTGTTTAGCTAATGGGTAAGCCTGACTGATCATCTGCTCAAGCCCCTTGAAGCCATCGGTCGCTACAAGAGAAACCTGTTGGATTCCTTGGTTTTGAAGCTTGTCTAACAGAGTGAACCAAGAAGCATTGTTTTCATTTGGGGCGATTTCATATCCAAGAACAGCCTTCTTTCTGTCCTTCTGGTGTAATGCCAAGTGCGATATGGATACATTCTTTACTAACGGTTCCACGTCTTAATGTAAGATAGGTTCCGTCAAGGAATAAAACAGAGTAGTTAGCTACTAAGATTCTCTCATGAAAATCATCTGCATTCTCCTTAGTTGCTTTTAAGATATTAGAAATTGTGGCAGGACTATAGTGATGACCATACATTCGCTAGATAATATCACTAATTTTTCGAGTCGTTACGCCGGTTTGATAGAGTTTGATAATCATCCCTGCTTATGGTCATCACGACGCCCATAAGCAGGGATCAAAGCTGGGGTAAAGTTCCCATTACGATCTCTTGGAACAGTTAACTGAACAGTCCCATATTTGGTTTCAAATTTCCGTGAATAGGTTCCATTACGAATTATAGCCTGCTTTATCATAAGTCTCATACCCTAATAAGGCTGATAACTCTGCTTGAAGAAGGTCATTCATAGATGTTTCAAGAGAAGAACGGAAAAATTCATCAATATCTTGCTTTTGGGCTAGGAAGTTAAGCGATTCTGTGGTAAACAGTGTCATAGGAATAAATCTCTTTCTAGTAATGTTTCGCAACTCTACTATAACGGATTTATTCCTTTTTGCGTTTACACAACTTATTGTATACTACCAATTAAATGGGAGATTTTTATTAATAAGTGGTGATAACTACGTTTATACAAGTGCCGATATTGAAGAAATTGAATATGGACCCAATCAATTAGATGAAACTTTAGTCGCAATTGAACTTCCACTCCAGAATACGGATATTGATAGTACTGCACTCTTGAGTTCAATAATTGATGCTGGAGAAAAAATAGCAGCTCACGATATGATATCTATTTCTAAAGCATCATTTCCATCTAAAAATATAAAATTTTAATGTATTTCGTTCAAAAGTACATTCCTAATTCTGACAGACTTCATTTTGTTTCATAGTATATGTAGTTGCTAGCACCACGTCGAGTGTGTAAGTTTGTTAGAGAAACGTAGTTAATCCTCAAAAGGTTCCCCAAACCTTTTGAGTTCCGCAGACATATCACGTGGAGTGTGTAGCTTTGTTGCTAAAAGCGTAAAAACCTTGGAACGAAAGGGATAATAGACTTTCTGCGAAACAAAAATACAAGACAATAAAACTATGGATGATGAAGCAAGTAAACAATTAAGCGATATCCGTTTCAAGAGCCTTGTAGGTGTTCAGCGCACGACTTTTGAAGAGATGTTATCTGTGTTAAAAACAGCTTATCAACGTAAACGCGCAAAAGGTGGACGAAAATCCAAATTAAGCCTAGACGATCTCCTCAAGGTAACTATTCAATACATGCGAGAATAGCGCACTTATGAACAAATTTCGGCTGATTTTGGCATTCACGAAAGCAACATAATTAGTCGGAGTCAATGGATTGAAGCAACTCTTATTCAAAATGGTTTTACGATTTCAAATTCTGCCTTAATTCTGTAAAAACAGTAAAATTCGAAGGATTGTAAGGTAAGAGTTTTTTTCTTTCTGAAAAAATGGTATAATAGCAATCAAAACTAGAAAATAAAACGGAATTTGGAACAGATTTGTCTGTATCCTAGTAGAGTGGTGATACTATGAAGATTAGTAAGAGGCACTTATTAAATTATTCCATCTTGATTCCCTACTTGCTTTTATCTATTTTGGGCTTGATTGTGGTCTATTCGACCACCAGTGCTATTTTAATTGAAGAAGGCAAGAGCGCTTTGCAATTGGTTCGAAACCAAGGAATCTTTTGGATTGTTAGTTTGATACTGATTGCCTTAATTTATAAATTGAGACTAGATTTTTTGAGAAATGAGCGACTAATTATTTTAGTTATATTGATAGAAATGGTTTTATTGTTCTTAGCTCGTTTTATTGGTATTTCCGTAAACGGGGCATACGGTTGGATTTCGGTTGCAGGAGTAACTATTCAGCCAGCTGAGTACTTGAAAATCATTATTATTTGGTATTTGGCTCACCGATTCTCCAAACAGCAAGAAGAAATAGCTATTTATGATTTTCAAGTTTTGACTCAAAATCAATGGCTTCCCCGTGCTTTTAATGATTGGCGATTCGTTCTCCTAGTTCTGATTGGAAGTTTGGGAATTTTCCCTGATTTAGGGAATGCGACTATTTTAGTCTTGGTTTCCTTGATTATGTATACAGTTAGTGGAATCGCTTATCGCTGGTTTTCAACCATTCTGGCGCTCGTATCTGCCGCTTCTGTCTTTGTCTTAACCACTATCAGCCTAATCGGTGTTGAGACCTTTTCAAAAATCCCAGTATTTGGCTATGTAGCCAAGCGCTTTAGTGCCTTTTTTAATCCTTTTGCCGATCGTGCTGATGCGGGTCACCAGTTATCTAATTCTTATTTTGCCATGGTCAATGGCGGTTGGTTTGGTCTAGGTCTTGGAAACTCGATTGAAAAACGAGGTTATTTACCAGAAGCTCATACAGACTTTGTCTTTTCTATCGTGATTGAAGAATTTGGCTTTGTTGGTGCCAGTCTTATTTTAGCTCTCTTGTTTTTCATGATTTTGCGGATTATCTTGGTCGGTATCCGAGCGGAGAATCCTTTCAATGCCATGGTTGCACTCGGTGTCGGAGGGATGATGTTGGTTCAGGTATTTGTTAATATCGGAGGGATTTCGGGCTTGATTCCATCTACAGGAGTGACTTTCCCCTTCTTATCCCAGGGTGGAAATAGTCTTCTAGTCTTGTCAGTGGCAGTGGCCTTTGTCTTAAATATTGATGCCAGTGAAAAACGCGCTAAGTTGTACCGAGAATTGGAAAATCAACCAATGAACCTTCTGTGAAGTAGAATAAAGAAAGGATAGTCTATGTCTCTTCAAAAATTAGAAAATTATAGTAATAAAAGTGTTGTGCAAGAAGAAGTATTGATTCTAACAGAATTGCTGGAAGATATTACTAAAAATATGCTTGCCCCAGAGACCTTTAAAAAAATCATGCAGTTGAAAGAATTATCAACGCAGGAAGATTATCAAGGTCTAAACCGTCTAGTGACTAGCTTATCAAATGATGAAATGGTCTATATTTCACGCTATTTTTCAATCTTACCTCTTTTGATTAATATTTCAGAGGATGTGGATTTAGCTTATGAAATCAATCATCAAAATAATATTGATCAGGATTATTTAGGTAAATTATCTACAACGATCAAAATGGTTGCTGAAAAAGAAAATGCCGTTGAAATTCTTGAACACTTGAATGTTGTCCCTGTTTTG
Source organism: Streptococcus sp. 9903 (assembly GCF_013276625.1). Lineage (NCBI taxonomy): Bacteria > Bacillati > Bacillota > Bacilli > Lactobacillales > Streptococcaceae > Streptococcus > Streptococcus sp. 9903. The sequence continues at coordinate 146,900 of NZ_VMLI01000001.1, forward strand.
ACAGCCCATCCAACACAAGTGCAACGCAAAAGTATGTTGGATTTAACAAATCATATTCATAGTCTTTTGCGTAAATACCGTGATGTTAAGTTGGGGTTGATCAATAAAGAAAAATGGCACAATGATTTGCGCCGTTATATCGAAATTATCATGCAGACAGACATGATTCGTGAGAAAAAATTAAAAGTGACTAACGAAATCACGAATGCTATGGAATATTACAACAGCTCCTTTTTGAAAGCTGTACCTCACTTGACGACGGAGTATAAGCGCTTAGCGCAAGCGCATGGTCTGAATTTAAAACAGGCTAAACCAATCACCATGGGTATGTGGATAGGTGGTGACCGTGATGGAAATCCATTTGTTACAGCAGAGACCTTGAAGCAGTCTGCACTCACTCAGTGTGAAGTCATCATGAACTACTATGATGAAAAGATTTACCAACTTTATCGTGAATTTTCTCTTTCAACTAGTATTGTCAATGTCAGTAAGCAAGTCAGAGAAATGGCTCGTCAATCCAAGGATAACTCGATTTACCGCGAAAAAGAGCTTTACCGTCGTGCCTTGTTTGATATTCAATCAAAAATCCAAGCAACAAAAACCTATCTGATTGAGGATAAGGAAGTTGGGACTCGTTATGAAACCGCCAATGATTTCTACAAGGATTTGATTGCCATTCGAGATTCTCTACTAGAAAATAAGAGCGAGTCCTTGATTTCAGGTGATTTTGTGGAATTATTGCAGGCAGTAGAGATATTTGGTTTTTACCTAGCATCAATTGATATGCGACAAGACTCTAGCGTCTATGAAGCCTGTGTGGCAGAACTCTTGAAATCAGCAGGAATTCATTCTCGATATAGCGAGTTGAGCGAAGAAGAAAAATGTGACCTTCTCTTGAAAGAGTTAGAAGAAGATCCCCGAATTCTTTCTGCGACTCACGCAGAGAAATCAGAATTATTAGCAAAAGAACTAGCTATTTTTAAGACGGCTCGTGTTTTGAAAGATAAGTTGGGAGATGATGTCATCCGTCAGACCATCATTTCACATGCAACCAGCCTTTCTGATATGCTAGAATTAGCTATTCTATTAAAAGAAGTAGGACTGGTGGATACGGAAAGGGCGCGTGTTCAGATTGTTCCCCTTTTTGAAACAATTGAAGACTTGGATCATTCAGAGGAAACAATGAGACAATATCTTTCTCTTCCTCTTGCCAAAAAATGGATTGCTTCACGTAATAACTATCAAGAAATCATGTTGGGCTACTCTGACAGTAATAAAGATGGCGGTTACTTGTCATCATGTTGGACCCTCTACAAGGCTCAACAACAATTGACTGCTATTGGAGATGAATTTGGCGTTAAGGTTACCTTCTTCCATGGCCGTGGTGGGACTGTCGGTCGTGGTGGTGGGCCAACCTATGAAGCCATCACATCTCAACCGCTCAAGTCTATCAAGGATCGTATCCGCTTGACGGAGCAGGGTGAAGTAATTGGCAATAAATACGGTAATAAAGACGCTGCTTACTATAACCTTGAAATGCTAGTATCGGCAGCTATTAACCGTATGATTACTCAGAAGAAGAGCGATACCAATACCTCAAATCGTTATGAAGCCATTATGGATCAAGTAGTGGACCGTAGTTACGATATCTACCGTGATTTGGTCTTTGGTAATGAGCATTTCTATGATTATTTCTTCGAGTCAAGTCCAATCAAGGCTATTTCAAGCTTTAACATTGGTTCTCGCCCAGCTGCCCGTAAGACGATTACTGAAATCGGTGGTTTGCGTGCCATCCCTTGGGTATTCTCATGGTCACAAAGTCGTGTTATGTTCCCTGGATGGTACGGGGTTGGTTCAAGCTTCAAGGAATTTATCGATAAAAATCCAGAAAATATTGCTATTTTACGAGATATGTACCAAAATTGGCCTTTCTTCCAATCGCTTCTTTCAAATGTTGATATGGTTTTGTCAAAATCAAATATGAATATTGCTTTTGAATATGCTAAACTTTGTGAAGACGAGCAAGTTAAGGCCATCTATGAGACTATTTTAAATGAATGGCAAGTTACTAAGAACGTTATCCTGGCTATTGAAGGACATGACGAACTCTTAGCTGACAATCCATATCTAAAAGCTAGTCTGGATTACCGTATGCCTTACTTTAATATTCTCAACTATATTCAGTTGGAGTTGATCAAACGCCAACGTCGTGGAGAATTGTCCAGTGATCAAGAACGATTGATTCATATCACCATCAACGGAATTGCAACAGGATTGCGTAATTCAGGCTAATCATTTTCAAAAGTGAAGATGAAAAAAATTCTAATAGACTATTGACAAGTAGTTTAAAAATGATATAATTTAACCATTCAGAAAAGTAATCGTACAAACTTTCAAGAGAGTCTGTGGTAGCTGAAAACAGATAAGTGGCGATGATGAAAATTGGGCTGAATGTTATTTAGAATTTGAAATCATAAAAATTCGGTGAGCACACCTTACAGTGCATCTCGTTATTGCGAGACAGAGCGATAGGGAAATTCCCTATAATTGAGGTGGTACCGCGCATCGACGTCCTCACACAAGTTTTTTGTGTGAGGACTTTTTTTGATGGAGGTTAGTATGGAAAGAAAACGATGGCGTCGCTTGTTTATACTCAATGAAAATCAAAGTACAAACTAGGAAGCTAGCCGNNTTGAGGTTGTGGATAGAACTGACAGAGTCAGTATCATATACCTACGGTAAGGCGACGCTGACGTGGTTTGAAGAGATTTTCGAAGAGTATTAGATAAGTGAAGTATTTTAAAGGAATTAAAAAGGAGAAACAGAATGAAAAATAAACGTTTAATTGGAATTGTCGCTGCCTTAGCAGTCTTAGTAGCAGGAAGCTTGATTTACTCTTCAATGAATAAACCAGAATCTCAGAATAATAAGGATGAGAAGAAAATAACCAAGATTGGTGTGCTTCAATTTGTGAGCCATCCATCCCTTGATTTGATTTATAAAGGGATTCAAGCTGGACTTGCTGAAGAAGGATATAAAGATGACCAGTTGAAGATCGACTTTATGAACTCAGAAGGTGACCAAAGTAAGGTTGCGACAATGAGTAAACAATTGGTTGCAAATGGAAATGACCTTGTGGTTGGTATTGCAACACCAGCTGCTCAAGGTTTAGCTAGTGCCACAAAAGACCTACCTGTTATCATGGCCGCTATTACAGACCCAATTGGTGCTAACTTGGTTAAAGATTTGAAAAGACCAGGTGGCAACGTTACAGGGGTATCTGACCACAATCCAGCTCAACAACAAGTTGAACTCATCAAGACTCTGACACCGAATGTGAAAACAATCGGAGCTCTTTACTCAAGTAGCGAAGACAATTCAAAAACACAGGTCGAAGAATTTAAGGCTTATGCTGAAAAAGCAGGTCTGACAGTGGAAACATTTGCAGTTCCTTCAACAAATGAAATTGCCTCAACTGTCACTGTTATGACTAGCAAGGTAGATGCTATTTGGGTTCCAATTGATAACACCATTGCATCAGGATTTCCAACGGTTGTCTCTAGCAATCAAAGTTCTAAGAAACCAATTTATCCAAGTGCGGCAGCTATGGTAGAAGTAGGTGGTTTGGCATCAGTTGTAGTTGACCAACATGACCTTGGTGTGGCAACTGGAAAAATGATTGCGCAAGTTCTGAAAGGTGCAAAACCAGCTGATACCCCAGTCAATGTCTTTTCAACTGGTAAGTCAGTCATCAATAAAAAAATAGCACAAGAACTAGGTATTACGATTCCTGAGTCTGTTCTCAAAGAAGCAGGACAAGTCATCGAATAAATAAGGTAGGGAGGAGGAGACTCTTCCCATTTTTTAAAAAGATGAATATAGAAAGGATTAAATAAAATATGATTGTTTCCATTATTTCTCAAGGATTTGTCTGGGCTATTCTAGGTCTGGGAATCTTTATGACATTTAGGATTTTAAACTTTCCAGATATGACAACAGAAGGTTCCTTCCCTCTTGGGGGAGCTGTTGCTGTCACTTTGATAACCAAAGGCGTGAACCCTTTTTTAGCGACACTGCTTGCTGTAGGAGCAGGGTGTTTGGCTGGAATGGTAGCAGGACTTCTTTATACAAAAGGGAAGATTCCAACCTTGCTATCAGGGATTTTGGTGATGACTTCCTGTCACTCTATCATGCTCTTGATTATGGGACGTGCGAATTTAGGCCTGCTTGGAACCAAGCAAATTCAGGATGTTCTACCTTTTGATTCGGATTTGAATCAACTCTTGACAGGTCTTATCTTTGTCAGTCTTGTTATTGCTCTCATGCTCTTTTTCTTGGATACCAAACTCGGACAAGCCTATATTGCTACAGGTGACAATCCTGATATGGCTAGAAGTTTCGGGATTCATACTGGACGCATGGAGCTTATGGGCTTGGTCTTATCAAATGGTGTGATTGCCCTTGCAGGAGCTCTCATTGCCCAGCAAGAAGGGTATGCCGATGTATCTCGAGGAATCGGGGTTATCGTTGTGGGGCTTGCAAGTTTGATTATTGGAGAAGTTATCTTCAAGAGTTTGAGCTTGGCAGAACGTCTGGTTACCATCGTTGTAGGTTCTATCGCTTATCAATTCTTAGTGTGGGCAGTTATTGCGCTTGGCTTTAATACAAGTTACCTTCGTTTGTACAGCGCCGTGATTTTAGCAGTCTGCCTCATGATTCCAACATTTAAGCAAACAATCTTGAAAGGAGCCAAGTTAAGCAAATGACAGCAATTGTAGAATTAAAAAATGCAACCAAAGTCGTTAAAAATGGCTTTGATGAAGAAAAGATTATTTTAAATGATGTTTCCTTAGAAATTTTTGAACAGGACTTTATCACGATTTTAGGTGGAAATGGTGCTGGGAAATCAACCCTCTTTAACACTATTGCAGGAACTTTATCACTAACCAGTGGAACTATCCGTATTTTAGGTGAGGATGTTACCAAGTTTTCACCAGAGAAGCGCGCTAAGTATCTGTCTCGTGTCTTCCAAGATCCAAAGATGGGGACAGCTCCTCGTATGACAGTGGCAGAGAATCTCTTGATTGCCAAATTTCGTGGTGAAAAGCGTGGATTGTTACCACGACGCTTGACTAGTTATAAGGATGAATTTCAAGCGACCATTGAAAAAGTAGGAAATGGTCTTGAGAAACACTTGAATACGCCAATTGAGTTCTTATCAGGTGGGCAAAGACAGGCCTTGAGTCTCTTGATGGCAACCTTGAAACGACCTGAATTACTCTTGTTAGACGAGCATACTGCAGCGCTTGATCCAAAGACCAGTGTGGCCTTGATGGAATTGACGGATGAATTTGTCAAGAAAGATCAGCTGACAGCTCTTATGATTACTCACCACATGGAAGATGCTCTCAAATATGGTAATCGCTTGATTGTTATGAAAGAAGGTCGTATCATCCAAGATTTGAACCAAGAAGATAAAGCAAAAATGAAAATCTCTGATTATTATCAACTCTTTGAATAAAGTAGGGAAAATGAGTGAAATGGTTTACTTTTTTTCTGAAATAAAGTATACTATATAAAGTAAACTATGATAACATGGAGGTATTGTGTATGGTTGACAAACAAGTCATTGAAGAAATCAAAAACAATGCCAACATTGTGGAAGTCATAGGAGATGTGATTTCTTTACAAAAGGCAGGACGGAACTATCTAGGGCTCTGTCCTTTTCATGGTGAAAAAACACCTTCTTTCAACGTTGTAGAGGACAAGCAGTTTTATCACTGTTTTGGTTGTGGCCGCTCAGGTGACGTCTTTAAGTTCATCGAGGAGTACCAAGGCGTTCCATTTATGGAGGCTGTCCAAATCTTAGGTCAGCGTGTTGGGATAGAGGTAGAAAAACCGCTTTATAGTGAACAGAAGCAAGTTTTGCCTCACCAAGCTCTTTATGATATGCACGAAGATGCAGCCAAATTTTATCATGCTATTCTCATGACAACGACCATGGGGGAAGAGGCCAGAAACTACCTTTATCAGCGTGGTTTGACAGATGAAGTGCTCAAGCATTTTCGGATTGGTTTAGCACCTCCAGAACGAAATTATCTCTATCAACGTTTGTCTGGTCAGTATCGTGATGAGGATTTCCTAGATTCGGGACTGTTTTATCTCTCGGATGCTAATCAATTTGTAGATACCTTTCACAATCGCATTATGTTTCCCCTGACAAATGACCAAGGAAAGGTTATTGCCTTCTCAGGTCGTATCTGGCAGAAAATGGATTCACAAACTTCTAAGTATAAAAATAGCCGATCGACTGCAATTTTTAACAAAAGTTACGAATTATATCATATGGATAGGGCTAAAAAATCTTCTGGAAAAGCTAGTGAGATTTACCTGATGGAAGGGTTCATGGATGTCATTGCAGCCTATCGGGCTGGAATTGAAAATGCTGTCGCATCTATGGGAACAGCCTTGAGTCGAGAGCATGTTGAGCATCTGAAAAGGTTAACCAAGAAGTTAGTCCTTGTTTACGATGGTGATAAGGCTGGGCAAGCCGCGACATTGAAAGCATTGGATGAAATTGGTGAGATGCCTGTGCAAATTGTCAGCATGCCTGATAACTTGGATCCAGATGAGTATATACAAAAAAATGGTCCAGAAGATTTGGCCTATCTGTTAACGAAAACTCGTATTAGTCCGGTTGAGTTTTACATTCATCAGTACAAACCTGAAAACAGTGAAAATCTGCAGGCTCAGATTGAGTTTATTGAAAAAATAGCTCCCTTGATTGTTCGAGAAAAGTCTATTACTGCTCAAAACAGCTATATTCATATTTTAGCTGACAGTCTGGCATCCTTTGATTATGCTCAGATTGAGCAGATTGTTAATGAGAGTCGTCAGGCGCAAAGGCAGAATCGCATGGAAGGGGTTTCCAGACCGACGCAAATCACTATGCCTGTCACCAAGCAGTTATCGGCTATTATGAGGGCAGAAGCCCATCTACTTTATCGGATGATGGAATTCCCTCTTATTTTGAACGATTACCGTTTGCGAGAAGGCTTTTCATTTGATACACCTGAATTTCAGGTCCTATATGACTTGCTTGGCCAGTATGGCAATCTTCCTCCAGAAGTTCTAGCAGAACAGACAGAGGAAGTTGAAAGAGCTTGGTACCAAGTTTTAGCTCAGGATTTGCCTGCTGAGATGTCACCGCAGGAACTTAGTGAAGTAGAGATGACTCGAAACAAGGCTCTCTTGAATCAGGACAATATGAGAATCAAAAAGAAGGTGCAGGAAGCTAGCCATGTAGGAGATACCGATACAGCCTTAGAAGAATTGGAACGTTTAATTTCCCAAAAGAGAAGAATGGAGTAATAATGGCAACAAAACAAAAAGAAGTAACAACATTTGACGTACAAGTAGCAGAATTTATCCGTAATCATAAGCAAAAAGGGACAGCAACAGATGATGAAATCAATGCTAGTCTTGTCGTTCCTTTTACCTTGGACGCTGATGGGATTGAAGATCTCTTGCAACGGATTCAAGATGCAGGAATTTCTATCACAGATAACGAAGGAAATCCAAGTGCACGTGTTCTTAGCACTGAAGAAGAGCCAGAACTCAGCGATGAGGACTTGATTGGGTCAACTTCGGCTAAGGTCAACGATCCTGTTCGTATGTACTTGAAAGAAATCGGAGTCGTTCCTCTCTTGACCAATGAAGAGGAAAAAGAATTGGCACTAGCAGTTGAAGCTGGTGATATCGAAGCTAAACAACGTCTTGCGGAAGCCAACCTTCGTTTGGTTGTTTCCATTGCTAAACGCTATGTCGGCCGTGGTATGCAGTTTCTTGACTTGATTCAAGAAGGGAACATGGGCTTGATGAAGGCGGTTGACAAGTTTGACTATTCTAAAGGGTTCAAGTTCTCAACTTACGCAACTTGGTGGATTCGTCAGGCAATCACTCGTGCTATTGCGGATCAAGCTCGTACCATCCGTATCCCAGTCCACATGGTTGAAACCATCAATAAATTGGTTCGTGAACAGCGGAATCTCCTTCAAGAATTAGGTCAAGATCCAACACCAGAACAGATTGCTGAACGTATGGATATGACTCCTGATAAGGTTCGTGAAATCTTGAAGATTGCCCAAGAACCAGTATCTCTTGAAACACCAATCGGTGAAGAGGATGATAGCCACCTTGGAGACTTTATCGAAGATGAAGTGATTGAAAATCCAGTGGACTATACAACTCGTATCGTCTTGCGTGAGCAGTTGGATGAGGTCTTGGATACTCTTACAGACCGTGAAGAAAATGTTCTGCGTCTACGTTTTGGACTAGATGATGGGAAAATGCGCACTCTTGAAGATGTGGGGAAAGTCTTTAACGTGACTCGTGAGCGTATCCGTCAGATTGAAGCCAAGGCTTTGAGAAAACTACGCCAACCAAGTCGTAGCAAACCGCTTCGTGATTTTATTGAAGACTAAGAGTGAGGGAAATATGGCTTATACAGAAGAGCAAATTGAAAACATCAAAACACGCATTTTAACAGCCTTGGAAGAAGTCATCGACCCTGAGTTGGGAATCGATATTGTCAACCTTGGTTTGATTTATGAGATTCGTTTTGATGGCGACACAGGGCAAACAGAGATTGATATGACTTTGACAACTATGGGATGTCCTCTAGCAGACCTTTTGACAGACCAGATTTATGATGCCATGACAGAGGTTCCAGAAGTAACGGATACTGAGGTCAAATTAGTTTGGTATCCAGCCTGGACCGTTGAAAAAATGAGTCGCTATGCACGCATTGCCCTAGGCATTAAGTAAACATATAAAAGGATGTGAGAGACCCTTGGAAAAGTGAGGAAATTTCCCCCTCTTTTCCTCTAGTCTCTCCTTTCTTTTGCTGATTTTATTCAAAGAAAATGATATAATAGTAGTTATGGAAAAAAAGAAATTACGCATCAATATGTTGAGTTCAAGTGAGAAAGTAGCAGGACAAGGAGTTTCAGGTGCTTACCGTGAATTAGTTCGTCTTCTTCACCGTGATGCCAAGGACCAATTGATTGTTACAGAAAATCTTCCAATAGAGGCAGATGTGACTCACTTTCATACAATTGATTTCCCCTATTATTTATCAACATTTCAAAAGAAACGCTCAGGGAGAAAAATTGGCTATGTGCATTTCTTGCCTGATACACTTGAGGGGAGTTTGAAAATTCCATTTTTCTTAAAGGGAATTGTGAAACGCTATGTATTTTCTTTTTACAACCGGATGGAGCACTTGGTTGTGGTCAATCCGATGTTTATTGAGGATTTGGTGGCAGCTGGTATTCCACGTGAAAAAGTTACCTATATTCCTAACTTTGTCAACAAGGAAAAATGGCATCCACTTCCACAAGAAGAGGTAGTCAGACTGCGAACAGAGCTAGGTCTTAGTGATAATCAGTTTATCGTAGTAGGTGCTGGTCAAGTTCAGAAACGTAAAGGGATTGATGATTTTATCCGTCTAGCTGAGGAATTGCCTCAGATTACCTTTATTTGGGCCGGTGGTTTCTCTTTTGGTGGCATGACAGATGGTTATGAACGCTACAAGAAAATCATGGAAAATCCTCCTAAAAATTTAATTTTTCCAGGAATTGTCTCACCAGAGCGGATGCGAGAATTGTATGCCCTAGCGGATCTTTTCTTGTTACCTAGTTATAATGAACTCTTTCCTATGACTATTTTAGAGGCTGCTAGTTGTGAAGCTCCTATTATGTTACGTGATTTGGATCTCTATAAGGTAATTTTGGAGGGAAATTATCGGGCGACAGCAGATAGAGAAGAGATGAAAGAAGCTATTCTGGAATATCAATCGAATCCTGCTGTCTTAAAAGATCTCAAAGAAAAGGCTAAGAATATTTCCAGAGAGTATTCAGAAGAGCACTTGTTACAAATCTGGTTGGACTTTTATGAGAAACAAGCCGCTTTAGGGAGAAAGTAAAAAGTGAGGTAATCTATGCGAATTGGTTTATTTACAGATACCTATTTTCCTCAGGTTTCAGGTGTTGCGACCAGTATTCGAACCTTGAAAACAGAACTTGAAAAGCAAGGACATGCTGTTTTTATCTTTACGACGACGGATAAGGATGTCAATCGCTACGAAGATTGGCAAATTATTCGTATTCCAAGTGTTCCTTTCTTCGCTTTCAAGGATCGTCGCTTTGCCTACCGAGGTTTTAGCAAGGCGCTTGAAATTGCCAAACAGTATCAGCTAGATATTATCCACACTCAGACAGAATTTTCTCTTGGCCTACTGGGGATTTGGATTGCGCGTGAATTGAAGATTCCAGTCATCCATACCTATCACACTCAGTACGAAGACTATGTGCATTATATTGCCAAGGGTTTGCTGATTCGTCCTAGTATGGTCAAGTATCTGGTCAGAGGTTTCCTGCATGATGTGGATGGAGTCATTTGCCCGAGTGAGATTGTCCGTGACTTGCTATCTGACTATAAAGTCAAGGTTGAAAAACGTGTTATTCCTACAGGGATTGAATTAGCCAAGTTTGAGCGTCCAGAAATCAAGCAAGAAAATTTGAAAGAACTGCGTAGTAAACTAGAGATTCAAGATGATGAAAAGATGTTGCTGAGTCTTTCGAGAATTTCCTATGAAAAAAATATTCAAGCAGTTTTAGCAGCTTTTGCAGAAGTTCTGAAAGAGGAAGACAAGGTTAAACTGGTGGTAGCTGGGGATGGTCCTTATCTGGATGACCTCAAAGAGCAAGCCAAGAAACTAGAGATTCAAGACTCTGTTGTCTTTACAGGGATGATTGCTCCTAGTGAGACGGCTCTTTATTATAAGGCAGCAGATTTCTTCATCTCGGCATCGACAAGTGAAACCCAAGGCTTGACCTACTTGGAAAGCTTGGCCAGTGGGACGCCTGTCATTGCACATGGAAATCCGTATCTGGACAATCTGATCAGTGATAAAATGTTTGGAACCTTGTATTACGGTGAACATGATTTGGCTGGAGCTATTCTGGAGGCCCTGATTGCAACACCAAACATGAATGAGCATACTTTATCAGAGAAGTTGTACGAGATTTCAGCTGAGAACTTTGGAAAACGAGTGCATGAGTTTTATCTTGATGCTATTATTTCAAATAATTTCCAGAAAGATTTAGCAAAAGATGATACGGTCAGTCAGCGTATTTTTAAAACAGTTTTGTATCTTCCGCAAAAGGTAGTCGCTGTACCGGTAAAAGGCTCTAGACGCATGCTGAAGGCTTCAAAAACACAGTTAATCAGCATCAGAGATTATTGGAAAGACCATGAAGAATAGAAAGAGGAATAGCTATGAAAAAACAATTGATGAGAGGTGGTAGTGATCAAAAAATTGCTGGTGTTTGTGCTGGGGTAGCCCATTATTTTGATATGGATCCGACTATTGTTCGTGTAATATGGGGTGTTCTTGCTTGCTGTTACGGAGCGGGAATTGTAGCTTATATCATTTTATGGATTATCGCACCAGTAGCAAGTGACTATTGAAAACTAGCTCAATTCATGCTAAGATAATAGAAAATAGAATGTAACGAAGGAGAGAAAAATGGCATTTGGAGATAATGGAAATCGTAAAAAAACGATGTTTGAGAAAATAACCTTGTTTATCGTGATTATCATGCTAGTAGCAAGTTTATTGGGAATTTTTGCAACTGCAATTGGTGCCCTCAGTAATCTATAAAATAGATTCAAGAAAATTTAGTGACTGGGATTTCCCAGCCCTTTTTTAAAGTGAGAAGAAATAATGAGTATGTTTTTAGATACAGCCAAGATTAAGGTCAAGGCTGGTAATGGTGGCGATGGTATGGTTGCCTTTCGCCGTGAAAAATATGTCCCTAATGGTGGTCCTTGGGGTGGTGATGGTGGTCGTGGAGGCAATGTCGTCTTCGTTGTAGATGAAGGTCTACGTACCCTCATGGATTTCCGCTATAATCGCCATTTCAAGGCTGATTCTGGTGAGAAAGGAATGACCAAAGGGATGCATGGTCGTGGTGCAGAGGATCTCAGAGTTCGTGTTCCACAAGGTACGACTGTTCGTGATGCAGAGACTGGCAAGGTTTTGAAAGATTTGATTGAACATGGTCAAGAATTTATTGTAGCCCACGGTGGTCGTGGTGGACGTGGAAACATCCGCTTTGCGACACCCAAAAATCCTGCACCTGAAATCTCTGAAAACGGAGAACCAGGTCAGGAACGTGAGTTACAATTGGAACTAAAAATCTTGGCAGATGTCGGTTTAGTAGGATTCCCATCTGTTGGGAAATCAACACTTTTAAGTGTTATTACCTCAGCTAAACCTAAAATTGGAGCCTACCACTTTACGACAATTGTACCAAATTTAGGTATGGTTCGCACCCAATCGGGTGAATCTTTTGCAGTAGCCGATTTACCAGGTTTGATTGAAGGGGCTAGTCAAGGTGTTGGTTTGGGAACCCAGTTCCTCCGCCACATTGAGCGTACACGTGTCATCCTCCATATCATTGATATGTCAGCTAGCGAAGGCCGTGATCCTTATGAGGACTACCTAGCTATCAATAAAGAGCTGGAGTCATACAATCTTCGTCTCATGGAGCGTCCACAGATTATCGTAGCCAATAAGATGGATATGCCTGAGAGTCAGGAAAATCTTGAAGAATTCAAGAAGAAATTAGCTGAAAACTACGATGAATTTGAAGAGTTACCAGCTATCTTCCCGATTTCTGGATTGACCAAGCAAGGTTTGGCAACGCTCTTGGATGCGACAGCTGAATTGTTAGACAAGACACCAGAATTCTTGCTCTACGACGAGTCAGATATGGAAGAAGAAGCTTACTATGGATTTGACGAGGAAGAAAAAGCCTTTGAAATTAGTCGTGATGACGATGCAACATGGGTGCTTTCTGGTGAAAAACTCATGAAACTCTTTAATATGACCAACTTTGATCGTGATGAATCTGTCATGAAATTTGCCCGCCAACTTCGTGGTATGGGGGTTGATGAAGCCCTTCGTGCGCGTGGTGCTAAGGATGGGGATTTGGTCCGCATTGGTAAATTTGAGTTTGAATTTGTAGACTAGGAGACTGATATGGGAGATAAACCGATATCTTTCCGAGATGCGGATGGTAATTTTGTTTCCGCTGCAGACGTTTGGAATGAAAAGAAATTGGAAGAACTGTTTAATCGTCTCAATCCAAATCGTGCTCTGAGATTGGCACGAACTAAAAAAGACAATCCATCTCAGTAAAGAAGCTAAAAAATCCCGTGCCTCATCAGATACGGGATTTTGTGGTACGACGGGATGTATAGCAAACTGAATCTGGAATAGCACAGCATATCTTCTAAAATATTGTTATCAATTGATTTGAATTTCAAAATTAAATTGTTTGATTCTTATTTCACTTTGTTATAGTATATCTGATGTCAAAATTCTCGGCGAGTCAAATAGCGATTCCCAAGCCTGACTATCGTGAGGTAGCGGATTAAAACGGTCTGGGGATAGATCGTTTTAAGTCTGATGCTGGAAATAAGAATCGTCAGGGGAAGGGATAGCGAAATCGTGGCTCTACGAACAGGAACGTGATAGTAAGGCGTATATAGTGGATAAGGGGGCTCAAAACTCTAAAGTCCAAAAAGGTAGTCGTAACCTATATACATAAAGCACGAGAGTAATTGAATTCGGACTAAGATTTTCTATTTTCACTGTAACCTTTTAACGTCCTCATATCTTGTATACACGAGGAAAGATGTATGACTTATCCCGTGAGGTCTATCACTATAAAGAGAAAACGACAGATAGAGGTGATCCTGAGTCACGGTTATCTTTAAAATAGATTGTCTGATAGGATGCTAGCCTGAAAACGTCTTGTTCATGAAATATAGGACGCTATGTATAAAACGCTTCTGTGAACTGAGAGAAGGGGGAGAAGTTCTTTCTAAAGTTTAGTTGAACAGCCGTATTCCGATACTTAGATAAGGGGGTTAGTCTTAGCTCCTACTCGATTTCAGGGGGCAAAAAAGGGGCAATAGCGATTCGAGAAAGATTATACTCTTCGAAAATCTCTTCAAATCACGTCAATATCGCCTTGCCGTATATAT